>DATEXS010000406.1:0-4559 GCA_035256725.1 Anaerolineae bacterium | reverse complement strand
CCTCAAGCCCGACCTCCGGGTGCTTGGGCCCAAGCATGGAGCCCTTGTGCCAAAGATACAACGGGCGGTGGCTGCCATCGACGCGGCCGCCGCCGCGGGAAGCCTCCAGGCCGGCGAGGCCCTGACAGTCACTGTTGGTGGGGAGACCCTGCAACTGCTTCCTGAGGAGATCGCCGTGGAGACTCGTCCGCGGGCTGGGTATCAGGTCTCCAGGGAAGGGGACTACCTGGTGGGAGTCGATCTGACCCTCACACAGGATCTGATCTGGGAGGGGCTGGCCCGGGAGCTGGTGCGGCGCATCCAAAACCTCCGCAAGGAGGCTGATTTCAGGATTGAGGACAAAATCATCGTCTACTACCAAGCTGATCCCGGTCTGACCGAAGTCATGCAAGGCTATGGGAGCTATATTGCCCGGGAGACCCTCAGCCTAGAGATGATGGAGGGAGAGGGGCCAGCGGGAAGCCACTCTGGCTTTTTCCAGATTGAGGGCCAGAGCATCACCCTCCATTTGGCAACGGCGAGTGGCGGCCCCCAACTGGAGGATGGATAGCGAACTTGCGCATGGTGCCGGGAGCGGGTAATATCCTGAGGCCGGCTGCGCCCGGGCCAGACGGCGGAGGGAATCGGAGCTAGTGCTGTTGGGCACCCACGTTGGGGTAGACAGCAAGGAGGTGGGCGGTGCCCAGGGCATATGGGGAACTGAAGGCCAAGCTGCAGGATGAGCGCGCTCGCCTGTTAGGGGAGATCCGGGAGCTGGGTTCCTCTGAAGAGGAGCGGCCTGGCTACGGAAACCACATGGCTGATGATGCAACGGGCGTGTTCGAGCAGACGTGGAATCTGTCATTGCGGGAAAGCTTGGGGGGGACCCTCAGACGAGTGGAAGAGGCCCTGGCCAGATTCGAAGACAGCACATATGGCGTATGTGGCGATTGCGGGCGGGGCATCGAGTGGGGACGGCTCAAGGCGATCCCCCATGCCAGCCTGTGCGTGGAGTGCGCTCGGCGTCGTGAGAGAACGGCATTGGGAGGTCACTCGCTCTGACTAGTGAGAAGGCTCGGTGGGCGCTGTTCCTGGGGGTCGCAGCCGTCGTTCTTCTGCTAGACCAGATCACCAAACACCTGGTACTGCGTAATCTGGCGCTGGGTGAGATGTGGAATCCGGTCGCCTTTCTGAGGCCCTTTGTGACCGTGACTCATGTCAGCAACACGGGCGCGGCCTTTGGGCTTTTCCGGGACTACGGCCTGTTCTTCGCCTTTGTGGCCGTGATTGTGGTTGTGGGGATCATCGCCTTCTACCGCTACCTTCCTCCGAGGCAGGGCCTTCTAAGGCTGAGCCTCGGGCTACAGCTAGGCGGGGCCTTGGGCAATCTGCTGGACAGAATCCGTGTGGGTAGCGTCGTTGATTTCATCGACTTCAAGATCTGGCCGGTATTCAATCTCGCCGACATGGCTATTGTTTCTGGCGTGTCCATCCTGGCCTTCGTCCTGCTATTCTCGACACAGGAGGACGAGCAGAAGCTGAAGGTAGAGGGGTAGCGCAGAGTGTGGCATAAGTTGGCAGACGCCGAGCGCTCAAGAGTGCTCGGTGTTCTTTGTTCGGTGAAAGAGACATGGAAAGGACGCTGCTCCTGAAGGTCACTGAGCCGGGGCACAGAGTGGACAGGTACGTGGCTGACCGGGTGCCCTACCTCTCACGCTCGCGAATCAAACAACTGATCATGGACCGCTTGGTCACGGTGAACGGTCAAGTGGTGAAGGCGAGTCACAGGCTCGAGAAGGGCGATCAGGTGCTGCTTCGCATGCCGGAGGTGGAGGAGGTGGGACTGGTACCTCAGGGTCTTCCCCTGAGCATAGTCTACGAGGACCAGGACCTGCTGGTAGTGGACAAACCTGCTGGATTGGTGGTGCATCCGGCCCCCGGGCATCGTGGTGGCACCCTGGTGAACGCTCTGCTGGCTCGATACCCGGATCTTCCTATCGACGAGAGCAAGCGCCCTGGGATAGTGCATCGCCTGGACAAGGATACTTCAGGGCTGCTTATCGTCGCCAAGAACGAAGACGCCCGGCAGAAGCTGCAACAGCAGTTCAAGGAAAGCCGGGTTCGCAAGGTCTACATAGCCTTGGTGGAGGGAAGGGTGGAGCCCGAAAGGGGTGTCATAGAGGCGCCTCTGGGACGCGACCCGAGAAATCGAAAGCGTATGGCGGTGATACCGCACGGTGGCCGGGAGGCCAGAACGGAGTATCGGGTCCTGGAACAGCTCGGCGATCAGTCGCTGCTCGAGGTGAGGCCCCAGACGGGTCGGACCCACCAGGTGCGCGTGCACCTGGCCTTCATCGGGCATCCCGTTGTCGGGGATGCAACATACGGCTATCGAAAGCAGCGTTTGGGGGTGGCGAGACAGTTTCTGCACGCTCATCGCCTGGGTTTTCGCCTGCCGTCTTCTGAGCAGGAGATCGAGTTGGTGTCTGAGTTGCCAGCGGACCTGGCTGGCAGTCTGGCACGATTGCGGGAGCCTACCCTCATCAGCGCTGACGAGTGGCAGAGCGAAGGCTCCGAGAGCGAGGAGGTGACCTGCCCATAACGCGCAGGTGGACAAGGTCACGATGAGAGGGGGAGGGTAGGGCCGATGGTGGCTATAGCCGAAGCCAGGCGGCAAAGGGTGATCGTGCTGGGCTCCGGCCCTGCGCTGTCAAGTGCGACGCGAGACAACACCTTCTTTGTGTTCGACAGCGATGCTGGCAGCTTGCTCATCGATTGTGGCGGCAGCCCCTTTCACAAGCTTCTACGGATCGGGTTAGACCCGAGCCGCTTGTCAGGTGTCGTGCTGACCCATGCCCATCCCGATCACGTCTACGGACTGGCGTCGTTGGTTCACGAGATGTGGCTGGACGGGAGGACAGAGGCGCTTAGTATCTATGCCAACTCGCACGCAGAGCGCGTAGCGCTCTCCCTGTTAGACGTGTTCGAGTTGCGCAGCAAGCCACTGCCGTTAGACTTCCACCTCATACCAGAGGAGCCTGGCTACCTGCTGACGCAGAACGCTGGCTTCGAGGTCCGCACCGCTCCGGTGCGCCACCAGGTTCCCACAGTCGCGGTTAGAATCGATTCGCTGTCCAACGGGAGAGCGGTGGCTTTCTCCTCTGATACCAGCCCTTGTCCAGAGTTGGTGGCCCTGGCCAAAGGGGCGGATCTACTCTTCCACGAATGCGCAGTCGAGGAGCCGGATCCGTTCCACAGCACGCCTGAGGATGTGGGGCAAGTGGCCGCGGCCGCTGAAGTGGGACGGGTGATCTTGGTCCACGCGCATCACAGCTTGACCAAGGAGCCCTACTCATCCATCTCTCAGATCGCGAAGCTGTATCCTGGGGACGTCAGCTTTGCGGAAGACTTCGACGTCTATCAGCTGTGAGGGATGTGTCGACTGACGACCACGTTGGTCCGGCTGCTACCGATCATGCTGCTCACACAGCCGATCGAGGCCCCATTGGACCAGAATAGCGGCCACCAGAGGGCTGGGCACCTGCGCGCCAGTGGGGAAGGGGTTCCTCTCCAGCAGCGGTGAGATGGCTTGAGACAGCTCTGCCGCGAGACGCTCTTTGTCCTGCAGCTCTGGATCGCTCTTGCGCGCCGGGAAGTTCCATTCATCACACACAAAGGCCTCCAGCTTCTGCCACGTCTCGTTCAACCATACACGTCCCTTGCCCTTGACGCTGTAAGCCGCTCGCCTGCCACCCGGGGAGGAGGCACCGTAGTAGCGGTCAAGTTCTCGGAACAGTCTCTTCTCATCCCAGGTGAGATATCTCTGTAACTCGCGTTTTTCAGATTCCGGTAGTTCGACCATTGCCCAGCCTGCCCCTAGACTCTCATCTTGCTCCGCGTACCACTATATCACAGGGGCAGGAGATGATCAAGAACAAACGGCCAGGGGGTGAAGGGGCGGGCTAAGCTGCTTTGGCGCGGCATACCGAACTGAGCCGGTGCTGGAGTCTCTGGAGCCTGGCAGCCGATGGGTCATCCTCTGCCGGTGGTCACCAGAGAGCCGAAAGCGCTGTCCTGGAGCCCGGTCTACTGCGGGCGCGCCTTGAGTGCGGGACCGGCTGCGCCTATGATGCCCGATGAGTGATTCTCTCAGGAATATGCCGCGGGAGGCTAGAGTGTACGGAGAACTGGTGCGAGTGTGGACTGAGGATGCGCTTCAATTGCAGGGCCTGTACTGCGGGCCTGGTGGGAACAGTGGGCTGCCGGCCGTCCTGCACATCCACGGGGCGTCCTCTAATTTCTATCGCAGCCAGTTTCTTGACCCCTTGGCTGAGGAGCTGGCCAATCGCGGGGTGGCCTTCCTCACGGGCAATACTCGAGGCCATGACATCATGAACAGCGTCTACACCAGCGACCCTACAGCCAGCAGGCGTCTGGGTGTCGCCTTCGAGATCTTCGAGGAGTCCCCACTGGACATCGCCGCCTGGCTCGACTTCCTACAACGGCACGGCCACCGGGAGATGGTGCTCTTGGGGCACAGCTTCGGAGCCCACAAGGCCGCCTTCTACTGCGGCGAGACC
>DATEXS010000405.1:0-2980 GCA_035256725.1 Anaerolineae bacterium | reverse complement strand
GGGCCAGGGCCCTCGTCCCGCCCATCGAGGGGCTGGAGCAGACGGGATACCTGGATCACGTTTCTCTCCTGGACCTTGAGGCGCCGCCGGAGAGCCTGATCATCATCGGAGGGGGGTACATCGCCTGCGAATACGGCCACTTCTTTTCGGCCCTGGGCACCAGGGTGACCATGCTGGAGATGCTACCTCGGCTGCTGTCCAACGAGGACCCGGAGATATCCGAGCTGGTGAGGCGGCGATTCTCCCGGTACGCTGAAATCCACACCCAGTACAAGGTGGTCAGGGTGGAGCAGAAGGATGGCCTCAAGGCCGTGCGAGCCGTGCACAGCGATGACGGGGAGGAGGTGGAGTTCACCGCTGAGGAGGTCCTCGTGGCCGCCGGCGTGCGCTCCAACTCCGATCTGCTCAAGCCAGAAAAGACAGGAGTGGAGACCGACGAACGTGGCTGGATCAAGGTGAACGAGTTCCTCCAGACTACCAAGCCCAACATCTGGGCTTTGGGCGATGCCACCGGCAAGTTCATGTTCAGACACAACGCCAACTACGAGGCCGAGCTGGCGTGGATCAACGCCTTCACCGATCACAAGCACGAGGTGGACCATCACGCGGTGCCTCATGCGGTGTACGGCCATCCCCAGGTAGGGGCCGTAGGGCTCACGGAGCAGCAGGCCCAGGACGCCGGACACGAGATCCTGGTGGGAAGGGCTCATTACCTGGACGTCGTCAAGGGGTACGCCATGGCCGAGAAGGAAGGGATGGTCAAGGTGGTAGTGGAGCAACGGACCGGCAAGATCCTGGGCTGTCACATCGTCGGTCCCCATGCGGCCATTCTGGTCCAGCAGATCGTATACCTGATGAACGCCGGCGAGCAGGACTACATCCCCCTGGCCGATTCCCAGGTCATCCATCCTTCTCTCAGCGAGGTGGTGATCAACGCCTTCGCCAACCTGGCGCCGCCCGGCCATGTGCATGTGCACTAGGGGGCTGCCGGCCGGACGTGGCGGCAGTTGAGGGTAACAGCGGCTACGTCAGCGCCCAGGGGACCTACTCGGGCCAGGCGCAGCTGGCTCCGGGATGGTGCTGCAGGGTTGGTGCTTGACAGGGGATGATAGCCGTGATACAATCCCAATACTGATGGACGGTCCCACGGCGGGGACCAAAAAGGGGAGGAGGCTAAGGGAGATGAGGAGACATTGGTGGAGAGGGTTGTTGTGGGGGGTGAGCATGGCGCTGCTCCTGTCGGGGGGGGTTGCCTTGGCGGGGAAAGGCCCCCCAGTCGGGCTGTTGGCCTGGGAGACTCATGATGTGGGCACCATCAACGTTGACATTTACGACGAAGGCTCCTCGGGGTACTACGCAGTGTACTGGCCGTGCCCGGGCGTCTGCGAGATTCACACCAGTGCCGCCAGTTTTTTGCTGGGCAACTCCAGTACTACGCTGGCAAATGCGAACTGGGATGATGATTTCGAGACCACCAGCGACGGCGAGATAACCATCACCGAGCCGGGGGTCATTTCCGACGAAGATGGATATGCCCAGTATGATGACAAGGGCCTGCTGGGCCTGGAGATAACGCAGTATAGCTGTGCCTGGGAGGATGAGGACTTCATCCTGGTGGCTTATGAGATTAGAAACGTCAGCGATGCCACCCTGAGCGGGCTGTACGCAGGCCACTATGTGGACCCGGATGTGGACGGCACTTACGAGGACGACAGCGCCGGCTACGACTCCGGGCGGGCGATGGGCTACGCGCTGGACACCGTTGCAGGTACCCACCTGGGCTTACGCCACTTGCTGGGCGAAGTCAGCTCCTATCGCAACGGACCCTACGACACCTACAACGACGATGATAGCCTGTACGATGCTCTGAGCAGTGGTCTGTTTGACGGCACGTACACCCCCCCTCCCGCCGACGATGACCTTGAGTTCCTTATGGGAGTCGGCCCCTTCAGCTTGCCGGCTGGAGGCGTGTACAAGTTGGGCACCGCCGGGGTGGCGGGCAGTAGCCTGGCCGACCTGCAGGCCAACTCGGATCGGGCTCTGGCCATGTGGCTGGCCAGCGATGGCTGCGGGATCGGGCTACCTGAGGAGGAGCCAGAGTTCGTGCCGGAGCCAGGGACGGTGCTGCTTCTGGGCAGCGGCCTGCTGGGGATCGCCGGATATGCCGGCCTGCGTTTGCGGAGCCGCTCCCGATAGACCCTCCTCCGCAGACGGGAATTCTTCCCGTAGTGGACTGTGAAGAAGGTGGGTAGGGTCCTTACCTACCCGCCTCTTGGTCCCATTGGCCCTCTCGGAGGGTTAGTAAACGGAGGTGAGCTAGTGAGAGCCTCTTTCCCAAGGGCTCTTTGTCTTAGTGTGGCGCTCTTGACCCTCGGAACTGGGTTGGGCCTCGCCCAGGCCAGCCTGAACATCGAGCCGACCTGTGTGGAATGCTGTCCTCTGGAGGGTCTTGGCCCTTGCCCTGGCTACACCGCCTTCGTGACCTCCCCAGGTTGGCGGCCAAATCAGCGCCTGACTCTTGTGCTGACGGGTCCCGGCCCAGCGGGACCGTTCGGCACGGGCCTGATCAGCGCGGATGAGGCCGGTCGCCTGGAAGTCCAGCTGGTCTTCCTTTGTGAGAACCCCTGGCTCGCGGACGAGGAAGGCACCGCCCAGTTTGCGGAGAAGTACTGGTGGATACACCCGCAGTGGGAACCCGCCGACTTCGGAGAGTGGACTCTGGAGGTTGGCGATGAGTCGGGTTTCGTGGCAGCCAACCTTCTCTTCGTTGAGGACTGCGCTGCGGCAGAGTTCGTCCCTGAACCAGCTAGCCTGGTGCTGCTGGGCGCAGGCCTGCTGAGCATGGGTGGTTACTACGTGGTGAAGCGGAAGTCTCCTCTCCCGTAGCGACGTTTGGCCCGCTCAACTGGTCTTCTTGCTCCGCAGTCTGGCCAGCAGTTCGTCGCAGGAAAGGCTGTTGGCCACATTGGCTGGCTCAGCC
>DATEXS010000404.1:0-3163 GCA_035256725.1 Anaerolineae bacterium | reverse complement strand
CCGCCGCTGGCTCAGTATGCGGCGACGGGGACGCCGGTCCTCTCTTGCGCCAGCCTGGCCAGCCCGTCCAATGCTTCTTTGGAGATTCGATGTACGCCGGCCTCGGCAACCGGGCGCTCTGTGCTGTAGATCTGCACCTTTACGGGCGACAGTTCGGCAATGGCCGACAGCCAACCCTCCAGGGCCTCCCCCTCTGCGTTTGCGACCTCGCCGGAGATGATCATGCTCTGGATGATCAGCCTGGGCAGCGCCGCCAGGCCGTCCACGATCTTGTCAAAGGCAACTCCCGCCGCCGGTCGATTGATCCGCTCCAGAGTGATGGCGTCCCCAGCGTCCAACTTCATGATGGGATCGTCCAGCGCTGCTATCGCCTGTCTGATCTCCCCTCGATGGACCAGCGTCGAGTTGGACAAGATGGCCAGTCTGGCCGCGGGGCACATTCTGTCTCTTAGACGCCGCACTTCGGCCGCGATCTCGGGGAACTGGGGGTGGAGGGTCGGCTCCCCGTTCCCTGAGAAGGTCAGGTAATCGGGAGGCGATGCCTGACGTCTGATCGCCTCCTCCAACTTGTCCAGAACGGTTTCTACAGAGGGAAATCCCCTCTTCGCGCCCGGGGTCGAGACCGCCTTGGCGCTGCCGTACTGGCAGTACACGCAGTCGAAAGTGCACACCTTGCGACCACCGGGCAGCAAGTTGATGCCCAAAGACCGGCCGAGTCGCCGAGAATTGATGGGACCGTAGGTGACCTCCCTCTGTAGCTCCAGGACTGACATCCTTCCCTGCCCCTCATCCGCGACTGGCTCCCTGGAGCCGGCGGGACGCTGGTGTTGGCCAGATCCTCGCGAATCGGGTATACTCCCTCGAAAGCCACTCCCGATCTGGTCCGCTGTCTGAGCATAGGCATGCCGTCAGGCTGCGTACGCGAGATGATTATATCATACAGGGCTGGGGGCGAAAATGGCGCGCCGTATTGCCATAACGGCCGGCGAGGTTACGGTTGTAGCCGAGCTCAATAAGACGGAAACGGCTCAGGCTGTATGGGACGGGTTGCCCATTGAGGGCGTGGCGAGTATCTGGGGGGACGAGATCTACTTCTCGACCCCTCTGTCTTTGAGGTTGGAGGCAGGCCAGGAGGTAGTCGAGGAGGGCGATCTGGGCTACTGGCCACCAGGGAAGGCCCTCTGCCTCTTCTTTGGTCGCACTCCGGCGAGCCGTGGCGACGAGATCCGCGCCGCTAGTCCCGTAACCGTCTTCGGACGCATGGTGGGGGATGCCACGGCCCTGCGATCCGTGCGCGAGGGAACGCCCATCGCGGTCCGCCGAAGCCGTGGGCAGGACAAGGGGTCGCCAGGCGGTGCCTGAGGCTCGCACCACCACCTGGAGACCGCCGAGAGCATTGCCAGCGCGACAGGCGCGGCCTCGCTTCGCCCCGGCGGCGTGGTCAGGCCTGCTGGCTCAATTGGAGGTAGGTGTGCCCCAGCCACCTGTGTGGGGTAAGCCACCCCGCCAACCCAGTTGGGGTCGGACTTGACCTCCGTGTCACGCCAGGTTAGAATTCGCAGACTTTACTGCCGTTGAGCTCACGTCTGGAGGCAGGATCTGCAGTCTGCCGGCGAGGAGAGACGAGCGTGGGCCAGGGCGTGAATTTTCGACTCTTGAGTCTGGCCGGCCAAGTCGGTGTGGTAATGGTCGTCCTTATCCTGCTCGGTCTCGCCGTTGGCCGTTGGATTGATGGCAGGCTGGACACCTCGCCGACCTTTACGCTTGCCTTCATCCTGCTGGGCATAGGATCCGGCGCCTGGTCCATCGCGCGCATGGTCATGTGGGCTCTTCAGGGAACCACCAAGGAGTCTACTCCGCATAAGGAGTGAGGGGCTAGAGCATGGACGAATTGATGTCAGACGTCATGGCGCCAGTGATGGGGGAGGAAGGCTGCCTGCCAGGCTGCATGACCGGCAAAGGTTGCCTCCTCTACGTCGTCGTCGTCGTCGTCGCGGCGTTCCTGGTCAGCAAGTTTCCTGTGGCATTACCAGAGATTGCACTTCCCGCAGAGCCGGTCTTCACGCTTCCCGCTCTAGGTTTTGCCGTGACCAACACCCTGCTAGCCACTTGGCTCACCATGCTGCTCCTCATCCTGGGATCCATCCTGGTGACTCGCAACCTGAACATGGTCCCCAGTGGTGTGCAGAATCTGGTCGAGTGGGGCCTCGGTGTGCTCCTCAGTCTGGCGGAGAACGTAGCCGGCGAGAGGGGCAGGAGGTTCTTCCCGTTGGTGGCAACCATCTTCATCTTTCTGCTGGTGTCCAATTGGATGGGCATCCTCCCTGGCTTTGCCAGCATCGGTCTGGTACACGAGGCTCATGTAGGCGGTCACAACATACGTGAGCTAGGTGTGCCAGGGGTGGATGTCTACGTACTCGAGGCAGGAGAGGTAGGCGAGCACGAAACGGGGTGGACCATCTACTCCTTTCTCCGTTCGGCTGCCACCGACCTGAACACCCCCTTGGCCTTGGCGATTATCTCAGTGGTGGCGACGCAGGTGGTGGGAGTGCAAGCGCAGGGCAGGCGGTATTTCAAGAAATTCATCAGCTTCGATGATGTCCTGGGCCTCGTCGTCGGGCCCCTGGAACTGGTGAGCGAGTTAGCCAAGATTATCTCCTTCTCCTTTCGACTCTTTGGCAATATCTTCGCTGGAGAAGTCCTACTGGCGGTGCTTGCTTTCCTCGTTCCCTATCTGGTGTCCATACCCTTCTTTGGCCTGGAGCTATTCGTCGGGCTGATGCAGGCTTTCGTCTTCGCCATGCTGACCCTGGTCTTCATGGCCATGGCCACCATGGGGCATGGCCCGGAAGGTGAGAAACATTAGTCTGAGGGAAGGAGGTCTGTTAAATTGGCGGCTGGTGACTTGATAGAATTCGGTAAGTTGCTGGGAGCAGGACTAGCGATGGGCCTGGGGGCCATCGGCCCAGGCATAGGCATCGGCCTCTTGGGAGCAGGAGCGATGCAGGCCATAGGCCGCAATCCTGAGGCCACCGGACAGATTCAGATCAACATGATGTTGGGCATCGTCTTCGCAGAGGCGGTCGCCATCTATGCCCTGGTGGCGGCGCTCATCATCAAGTTTGTTTAGCCAGTTCTACGTCGCTTTGTGCACGCGCCGACG
>DATEXS010000403.1:0-6908 GCA_035256725.1 Anaerolineae bacterium | reverse complement strand
TATGCCTTCGTATCGCTCGTCGGGGCGATCTTGGGACAGACAACGGTACCGCACGTGATTGTCTCTCTGCGGTTGGTCGCGGCTTTGTCGGGCCTCCTATGCATCCTGTTCACCTACGTACTGGCCAAGAAGATGTATGATGCCGGGATAGCCTTTCTGGGGGCGGCTTTCCTGGCTGTCACCCCTATCTTCTTACGATGGTCTGTCAGTGCTCATCCTGATACGCTTCAGGTGTTGTTCACCATCGCCTGTGTTTACTGTTGCTACCTCTTGACCCAATCGTACTCTGTCAAGAACCTTGTGTTGGCCTCGGCCATGGCAGGTCTGAGTTTTGGCACCAAACGTGTCGGTTTCATATTGGTGCCAGTAGTGCTCTGGGCCTGCTTTCTGTCCTTGCTGGGCCAGCGAAGGCGGACAGGCCAGGCACTTGGTTGGAGAACGCTTGTATGTAGGTTCATCATGGGTTCTGTGATTGCTGGTCTCGTCTTTGCCAGCGTGTTCATTGTCACCAGCCCGATGGTGGTAACCCAGTACGACCAGTTCAGGGCCAAGCTCTTGGTCGAAGAAGAGCGGCTTGCCTGCGGCGCCCAATCGCTCCATACGAACGCACTTCGCTGGTTGCAGGTACTGGCTCAGGATCGGGTGATGACGGGCTTTGAGCTCGCACTGGTTGGGGCTTACGTAGTGATCGTGTCTCTGTCGCTCCTGCGACAGCGGGGCCGAGGCTTCTTCAACCATGGAAGCAGTGTCAGCATTGTGGTTGCCGGGGCGACTCTGTTTCTGTTGTACTTGTCCCTGGAGGTCTGTGTGTATTACCCACGGTACGTACTTCCCATTTTGCCTTTTTTGGTCATATTCGCCTCCTTCGCAGCTTTCTACTTCATAAGGCTCAAGACGACCCATCGCCTTCTGGGCTACTCGCTGAAGGCCGCAGTGGTTTGCGGGGTTCTTCTTACTTTTTGGCCCAAGATCACCTTTGCCTCCACTTTTTTCACCGAGACCCTGGACAAGATGAATGATAGCCGCGTGTTGGCAGGGCAATGGCTGGAGGCGAACTTCCCAGCGGATACCGTCATCACCTACGATAGAGGCGTGTATATTCCGCCACAGTTTGTCACTGCCTATCAGTCGTATGGCCAAACTGCGCAGTTCATCGGCGAACATGAACCTGAAGTCATTGTCGTGTATGATGCGATACGTCAAAGGTTCGCGACTCCCGAGAAGGGGTTGGGGTACGTTGATGACCCGACAGCTGCCTGGGAGGCGTGGTCGTTCTATTCTGAATTGGAGGCTGGAGACTTGCCCTGTTTCCAGCTCGTCCAAGCCTTCGACCGGATCAGGATCTACGGCAGGGATAAGAGCTGCTCCGTGGACCCAGAACACACGGGGGTCGGATTGACGCTGGGATGTGAATCCTAGCCACACGGCAGCATCTACCCGTGATCTGTGTGAATAGGCCAGATTCGTAGTGACGGAGTCTGCTAGGCCCAATCGAGGCAACAAAGCGAGGGGGCTCACATGGTGCAACGGAAGGGTTCGGGGGGGAGCCAGGAGCTGAATTCGCCAGGCCGGGTCCAGCTCTCAGTAGTAATTCCTCTGTTGGACGAGGAGGAGAGTATAGCGCCTCTTCACTCCAGCCTTGTCGATGTACTCGATGCCCTCGGCAAGGGGTATGAAATCATCTTTGTCGACGATGGGAGTGAGGACGGTACCTTTGGGATACTCAAGTCGATCCACGAGGAGGACCCAGAGCACATCCGGGTGATCCAGTTCCGGCGCAATTTCGGCAAGACCGCAGCCCTCACCGCCGGGTTCAGGGAGGCTAGGGGTGAGGTGGTGATCACCATGGACGCTGATCTTCAGGATGATCCCGCGGAGATCCCGGGCCTTCTGGACAAGCTGAACGAAGATTATGATCTGGTAGTGGCGTGGAGACACGAGCGCCAGGACCCCCTTTCCAAGAGGTTGCCGTCGAAAGTGGCCAACACCGCGGTCTCTCTTCTGACCGGGGTGAAGATCCATGACCTCAATTGTGGTTTCAAGGCCTATCGTCGGGAGGTGGTCACCGATCTGAAGCTCTATGGCGAGTTGCATCGGTTCATACCCGTGCTGGCTCACTGGCGTGGATTCAGGGTGACAGAGCACAAGGTAGCTCACCGCCCCAGGCAGTACGGGCAGTCCAAGTATGGCCTCGAGCGCCTCGGGCGCAGCTTCCTCGACTTCGGAATGGTCCTGTTTCTCACCTACTACCTCAAGCGCCCCATGCATCTCTTCGGCACCCTGGGCGCGCTGCTCTCTTTCTTCGGCTTTGCCATCGGGCTGTATCTCACCGGGCTGTGGGTCCTCGGCGAGGGCATCGGATGGCGCCCCCTCCTGTTCCTTGGGATTCTGGCCATGGTGGTAGGTGTGCAGATGGCCTCCATTGGACTACTGGGCGAGATGATCCGAAACTTCGCCTACGATCCCGAGGAGGAATACTCCGTCCGCCGGCTGCTGTCCTGATCGGGGAGTATCTATGAGAGGGAACTTCTCGGCTGTTCCCTGGAGCAGGAGTGAAGCCAGGTTCGCAGCTGCCGCCGTAGCCCTGATTGCGGTTTTCGGACTGCTCTTTGCCTTTCCCGCACCCCAGCCCTTCATCTCCACCGAATTCCAGCTTCGAGGGCTGGACCGTGAAGAGGGCGTATCGGTCGGCGTCAGTGAGGAACGGGGTGTTTCGCTCGATTGGGTCTCCGCGCATGAAGCCCTTCTCTCGGTGGTCGCTCCGCGGAAGGCGCTTATCGAGGTGTCCTCCGGCCAGGAGGCGGTCACCTTCACCATACACGAACTCATCTTGTACGGGGAGAGGGAGTGGCCAACCGGCGAGGGCGCTGTCGAGGTGGAGATTCTGGGCGGAAAGGTGGTGGACTGGCACCCGAGTCTCGCACAAGAGGCATACGTAGCGCTATACGACAACCGGTTCGTTCTTGCTCTCCTCAGCGCCTTCTCTCTGGCCTACGTCTACGTTCGATCCCAGGACCGATTCCGTCGGCAGGCTCCCTTACTGATCATCTGCTGCCTGCTGGTTTATCAGGTGCTCTTCTTCCTCGATCTGACGCCTACCCTGTATTGGGACACTCCCCTCTCCGACCCCTTCGTCAAAGCTTGTCTGATAGCGCAGATGGCCTGCTCCGTCGTGCTGATCGTGCTCTGGTTTCCCCTCAGACGAGTGCTTGGCAGGTTGAAGCCTGAACTGTTCGAGGGCGCGGAGAGGTTCATCGATAGGTACGGTCTCCTCATCCTGGTGGCGGTTCCCATTGTCCAGCACCTGCTTGGCCACGGTGTGTTTGGGTACAACCTCCAGCCCACCGACGGCAGGTACACCTACATGGATTGGGGACGAACCATGCTGGACAGAGGGTTCCTCTCCTTCTTTGCCAGGGGCCTCTTGAGAGGGTTGGAGACGCCGCTGCTGGCGGCGGTGTGGGCGCTCTTCTACAAGGTCACCGGCAACGGCTATATCGCCTCGGCCCTGGTGCCGATGATGTACTTCGAACTGGCTGTCGTCTGCACCTACCTTCTGGCGAGGGAACTCTTCGATCGCCGGGTGGCGTTCTACGCCGGGTTGTTCATCTCGCTGAGCCCTCTGTTCTCCTTTGCCAGCTACTTCGTGGTGATTGATGTCCCCAGCGCTGCCATGACCGCCTTGACCCTCTGGGTGTTCACCGTTGCCCTTAAGCGCAAGAGTATGCTTCTGGCCGTGGCTTCTGGGGTGTGCCTGTTTCTGACGGCCATGACCAAGGTGACTGCGCTCTACTGCGCTTTTCTGGTAGTTGTGCTCTACTTCGTCTCGGCCACCCGCCAGAGGAAGATCTTGCTGACCACTCTGGCCTTCGTGGTTCTGCTGCCTATCGCTATCATCACGCCCTACTTTCTTCAGCATGGATTGTCCACGCAGGCGCTGCAAGCCAGCGGGGAGGATTTGGTGGGGTGGGCCAAGCGCCCGATGTTCCAGATCAGGGAGAACGAGCCGGCCGACTGGAATGAGATGGTCCTCAAGTCTGGCCAAACTCACTTCTACATGGGGCCTGTCCCCAGGCTATTCTACTTCCGGTATCTGGTGAACGGCGTCGGTTTCCCCATAGTCTTCTGGGGCGTTTTGGTGCTGGTCCTCGCCATCGAGAAACGGCTCGCAGGACACGGAGATGCCGGGTCCTTCGGGCGTGATAGTGCGAAGTTGTGGGCGTTGGTCGTCTGGATACTGCCACTGCTGGCGTTTCTATCACTGTGGTCCATGAGGAACACGAGGTTTTCGTACATCGCCTTTCCAGCCTACGCCATGCTTGGTGCGTACGGCTTCGTCCTGTTCAAGGGGGACAGGCGCTTCGAGTACGTGAAGCACAGCGGCCTGGTTCTGGGGATCTCGGTGATCATGCTCTCCACTCATAGCGCAGCTCATTACAACAACGTTTCCTACTTGAAGAACGCCGACTACCGAGACCCGATCTTCATCGAGAGCTCGGAGCCCTACTACTACATACATCGCCACTACTCGGGTTGGCACGTCGGATGGAACGGAGCGGGCAGCGACCACCGCTTTTCCGGCGTCATAGAAACGGATGGTCAGTTCGCCCAGGTTGAGCCTTTCGAGTTTGAGACCTACCCGGATGTGCTGGAGGTGACGGACTCCGATAGCAGGATCGAGTTTGACACCATGTCCCGCGAGGGTGAGGACGGGTGCGACTTCGTGATCGAGGGCGGGACTGTTGTCACCTTCGATTTGTTGATCGATGGGGCACCGCACCCCGATCGTGTCTATGTCTACACGGGATCGATAGGGATACACAGAGAAGTCGCCCCCAGCTTACCGCTCACCATGCAGGTGGACTGAGGAGCGCGGATGAGCGGGAAGCGAAGGGTATTCGTGGTAGCGTGGGATGGAGCGACGATAGACCTCCTGGGGCCCTGGTGCGAGGAGGGACTGCTTCCCACCTTTCGAGGGATCCTGGAGAGGGGCACGTCCGGAAAGCTTCGCTCCACGTATCCGCCATTGACCGGTCCAGCCTGGGCTTCCTTCATGACCGGTAAGTCACCGGGTAACCACGGCGTGTTCGAGTTCTTCCATCGCCGGGAGGGTAGCTATAGCCAGGCTCTTAGCGGACCTTCTTCCATAGAGGGCAGATCGCTGTGGAGACTGCTGAGCGACGCGGGGAAGAAGGTCGGAGTGATGAACGTGCCGCTTACCTATCCTCCGGAAGAGGTGAACGGTTTTCTCATCACGGGTTTGCTCACGCCCCACGACTGCTCCGACTGGGCCTATCCCCGGGAACTAGTCGACGAACTGGGAGCCAATGTGGGCACGTACTTGATTCATCACGACGAGAAGTACACCAAGTCGAACGTTGATAACCTGCTGGAGGAGGAGTACCGTGTCCTCAACAGCAGGACCGAGGCTGCACTCTACCTGATGAACGCCAAGGAGTGGGACTTCTTCATGGTCCACTACTACGGCCCGGATCGCATGACTCACGAGTTCTGGCACCTGATTGACCCAACCCATCCCCAGCATGATACCCGCGAATACGAGCGATATGGAAACCCGGTGCTGCCTTTCTTCCAACAACTGGATGCCGATCTGGGCCGGCTCGTGTCGCAGTTGAGCGCGGACGACGTGCTGATGCTGATGTCGGATCATGGGATGGGTCGGGTCACCAAGTTTGTCAACGTCAATCCGTGGCTCCTGAACGAGGGTTTTCTAACGGTGAAGAGGGGCATCAGGTCGAGACTCCGGTATGCCCTCTTCCGCTCAGGGTTCAACTACTATGCTGTGGGCAAGCTCGTTCTAAGGTTGGGCTGGGGGAAGCGAGCCATCCAGGTAGGTCGGGGAAGGCGACAGCAGTTGCAGGAGCAGGTGTTCTTCTCCTTCAGAGACGTGGACTGGTCTCGAACGAGGGCCTATTCGATGGGTAACTACGGTCAGATCTTCGTCAACCTCAGGGGACGTGAACCCGAGGGATGTGTTACTCCGGGCCATGAGTACGAAGGGTTGCTGGACGAGTTGACGGAGAGGTTGTACAGCCTGGAGGATCCAGACAGCGGAGAGAAGGTGGTGGAGCGCGTTTTCCGCGCCAGCGAGGTGTACCGCGGCAGGTACGTAGATAAAGCTCCCGATCTGATGTTTCTGACCCGCGGGATGGAGTACAAGGCGCTGGGGCTCTCCGATTTCACCTCGCCCCGCGTTTTGGAGCCCGTTTACGGCTGCACCGGCAATCACAGGATGGAAGGCATTCTGGCAGTGCAAGGCCGGGGAGTGATCAACGAGGCCGGGAGCGCGGTCGGAGCGACGATTGAGGATCTGGCCCCCACCATACTCTATGTGCTGGGCGTCGGGGTGCCTCCGGACATGGATGGGCGTGTATTAGAGGGCGTCTTCACCCCGGAGTATCTGAGCACGCACCCGGTGGAATACGGTGAGACCAAGCAGGTAGCCCCACAAGGCAGAGGCTATTCCCTGGAGGAAGAAGAGGAGCTTGCCCAACGGCTGAAAGGGCTGGGCTACGTGTAATGTTCGCGTCAGAGCGCGGGTAGAGGCGGCCATGGGGGATGGTGACAGGGTACTGATTGTTGTGCCTGCCTACAACGAGGCGCAGAACATAGGCCCGGTCATTCGCAGCGTGCAAGAGGTGGTGCCCGCTGCTCATATCCTCGTAGTCGACGATGGTTCGCCCGACGCGACGGCGGCAGTAGCTCGGCGGGCCGGAGCCAGGGTGATCTCACTACCCTTCAATCTGGGATATGGGGTGGCACTACAGACCGGGTACAAGTATGCGTTGGAGAGGGAATACGACTACGTGGTGCAGATGGACGCGGACGGCCAGCATGAGCCGACATCGGTGCTGGACCTGATCGCCGAGGTGCGCCAGGGCACGGCG
>DATEXS010000402.1:0-7614 GCA_035256725.1 Anaerolineae bacterium | reverse complement strand
AGCTTAGTCTGGCCAGGTTGTGGATCAAGCTGTGCGGCAACTCGCCCACCGGCTCCTTCAAGGACCTGGGGATGACCGTCTTGGTCTCGGCGGTGCGCCAGATGAGGGCGAGCGGACGAGAGATTCGGGCAGTGGTCTGCGCCTCGACGGGCGATACGTCGGCTGCCTTGGGTGCGTACTGTGCGGCAGCAGGCATCCCTGCCATTGTGCTTCTGCCCCAGGGCAAGGTCTCCACAGCGCAGCTAGCCCAACCCATGGCCAACGGTGCCCTGGTCCTGGCCCTGGACACGGACTTCGATGGCTGCATGCGCATCGTACAGGAGTTGGCCGCCGACAGCGGCATCTATTTGGCCAACTCCATGAATCCGTTACGGATTGAGGGGCAGAAGACTGTGGGCGTGGAGATAGTGCAGCAACTGGGTTGGAGGGTGCCCGACTGGATCGTCATCCCTGCCGGCAATCTGGGCAACGTGACTGCGCTGGGCAAGGGCCTGTTGATGATGAAGGAGCTGGGCCTCATCGACCGGCTGCCCCGTCTGGCCTGCGCCCAGGTGGAGAGGGCCAATCCTCTCTATCTCAGCTACCTGACGGGCTTCGAAGAGTACCACCCCGTGAAGGCCCGTCGGACTCTGGCCAGCGCTATCCAGATCGGTGAGCCTGTGAGCTACGAGCGGGCCGTGAAGACGCTGCGTCAATTCGATGGCGTCGTCGAGCAGGCCAGCGAGGATGAACTGGCCAACGCGGCAGCTGGCGCGGACCGGATGGGTTTCTACTGCTGCCCGCAGACCGGCGCCGCGCTGGCGGTTGTCTGGAAGTTGGCGCAGCGTGGAGAGATCAAGTCTTCAGAGAGCGTAGTGGTCATCTCCACGGCCCATGGGTTGAAATTCACCGACTTCAAGGTGGGTTACCATGAGGACAGGCTTGACGACGTGGAGGCCCTCTACTCCAACCCGCCAGTCGAACTGCCAGCCGAGCTGATGGCAGTGTCCGAAGTCATCGATCGGGCGCTGGGCACGGGGGTGTTGAAACGCGAATGTGGCGAATTGGGCGAATGACGCGGGGAGCTGTTTGCCGAAACGGCCCAGGGGAATGTTAAGGGCGGGCCTGGAACCTGCCCCTGTGGAGTTCGTGTGGGGGGATGGCTGAGGCGAGCGGTTGCTGCTGCCGGGTCTGCGATAGGCGCGCGGGATGCCGTGCGCCAAGGATTGTGGCGCTGCGTAGCCCTCGTAGGGGCGAGTCGCCGACTGGCCCCTACACAGCGGGGCAGGGGCGCGGTCTTGTGCGGTCCACCGGCGATGTGCAGCGGGGATGCTCACAGGGCCAGGATGACCCCTGCCACGGTAAAGTAGATGAACAGGCCCGTGGCGTCCACCAATGTGCTCATCACCGGGCCGGAGACTACGGCCGGGTCAATCCTCAGGCGGACAGCCAGGAGCGGTAGAAGGGATCCCAGAACGCTGGCCCAGAGGACGATGGCCATGATGGATAGGGAGACGGTCAACGCCAGCGCTTGACCCGATCCCCAGGTTAGGGCACGAACGTAGGCGATGGCACCCATGGCCAGGCCCAGCAGCAACCCGGTGCGCAGCTCATGCCACAGAGTGCGCAGGGCATCCTCAAATTCTATCTCACCCATGCCCAGCGCGCGCACCAGCGTGCTCGTGGTCTGAGAACCGGCGTTACCGCCCGTGCCCACCAGCAAGGGCACAAAGAAAGCCAGTGCTACCACGGCCTCCAACTCGCGTTGAAAGTGCCTAAGGACACTTCCCGTCAGGCTCTCGGTTACGAACAGCAACAGCAACCACCCTATGCGCGTGCGGAAGATCCTCAGGACGCCGGTGTCCAGATAGGGCCTCTGCAAAGGCTCAGCGCCGCCAAGGCGCTGGATGTCCTCTGTGGCGGCGTCCATCAACACGTCCACCACGTCGTCGATAGTAACCACGCCCAGGAGTACGCCGTTGGCGTCCACGACCGGCAGGGCCAGCAGGTCGTAGCGGGACATGACCTGCGCGCAATGCTCCCGGTCGGTGCCCACGGGAACTGAGATCACCTCGGGATCCATGATCTCTGAGACAAGTGTGGCAGGGTCGGCGATGATCAGGTCCCGCAGACCGACTACACCACAAAGATGCCCCACACCGTCCACCACGAAGAGATAGTAGACAGCCTCCGATTCTGGTTGCCAATCGCGAACGGCCTGGATGGCCTCACCTGCGGTCATGCGGCGGCGCAGTGCCAGGAAGTCGGAGGTCATCAAGCCGCCGGCGCTGTCGTCGGGGTGCAGAAGCAAGGGGCTGACCTCCTCGGCATCTTCCAGACCCGCCATGACGGCGCGCGCCCGTTCAGGACGGAGGTCGCCCAGGAGGTCAGCCGCCTCGTCTGGTTCCATCTGGTCTACGATGCGAATGACGGCATCTGTGGACAGCGCCGTCATCAGTTCAGCGACGTCTAGGTCGTGCAGCTTCTCCAGTATGTCAGCCGAGTCGGCGGGGTTCAACTCAGGCAGCAGTCCGACCTGAGTGTGGTCGTCCAGTTCCGAGAAGACGTCGGCCTGATCAGCGGGGTGGAGACTCTCGATGATCGCTGTGGCGCTGCTCAGATCGTTGTGTTCCAGGGCAACACGAACTCGCGCCAGGACGTTGTCCAGCATAAGGGCATCCATGAGCACACCTCCGGAAGTATCCCCCCGGAGGCGAGGGGTGTGGGGAAGAACCTGCCTTCCGAGGGGTCAGGCTATTCTGCTGGCAGGTTGAGGAGGGGACCTAAGTCCCCTACTACTCGAGGCGGGATCGCCTTCTGATGTCATCCTTTCGTCATCCGTTCAGTATTTGTGGCGAACCAGACACGGCCCCGTCGCGTGTCAGACCAGAGAGCCACTCCCTTGTGCTTGGACACGGCCAAAATGGCGACTGTCTGACAGCGGGAAAGGGCCGATCCACGGCTAGCATACTCCTGTCTGTTTGGCCTGTCAAGTACTGTCCGGGGCACCTGGACTGTGTAAGCGCCGTTTCCGGCCTCGCCAGCGCTGGCCGGACAGGCTTGTGGCCAGTGATGCAGAGAGGTGAGGCGAGGCGGTCAGGCCACATCAGAGGTCCAGTGCCTTCCTCGCTGCTCGCAGGCCAGGTGGTTCGGGCGACGGGTGCATACCCTTGCGGAGGCGGTGACACCTCGACTATGCTGATCTGCCATGAGGGACCTGCTACGCGATCGAAACGTGAGCCTGGTGTTGGCCGACTGCTCCATCTTTGGGTTCGTGCTCGGCCTGGCCCTCTTGGTGGTCCCTCTCTACACGCTGACCCTGTCCGATTCGCCCCTGGTTCTGGCAGCGGTGGTGGCTGTGTTCCCGTTGACCGCCGTCCTGCTGTCGCTAGCCAGCGGGGCGATCTCTGATGCCCTCGGTTCTCGCTGGATGCTGGTGGGTGCCTTCGCCGTGATGGCGGCGGGGTGTCTGATGTTGGCGCTCGCTCGCACCTGGCCTGGGGTGCTGCTCGGGCAGTTCCTTCTAGGGCTGGGGGACGTGGCCTACTGGATTCCGGCCTTTGCCTTGCTGGCGCGGCTGGCCCCACCAGGACAGCAGTATAGTGTGCAGGGTCTGGGTGCCTCGGCGCAAGAGATGGGCGCCATCGTGGGACCCTTCGTAGGGGGCCTGGTGACCGGGGTTGCTGGCTTCCCAGCGGCCTTTCTCGTGGGAGGGGTGCTGGCTCTGGCCGGGCTGGTGGTGGGGTTGGCGATGACGCACGACGGTGACGGTCGCGAAAGTATGTCTGGCATAGGCGCTTTTCTGCTCCGCTATCACCGGCAAGCGCTGGGAGCTTTGGTCAAGAACAGGGCTGTCCTGTGGGCGAATCTGGTGCACGCGGCGATCCTCCTTTCCTGGCCAGTGATGAGGGGGTCGTTCTACCTCGCCTACCTTGCCGCTCGCGGCCTGGGCTCGTCGGCGGCCGGGGCCATTGTCTCGGTGCACCTGCTCATTGGATCGCTTGCCGCGGCTAACCTGGGTCGCTTGAGCGCTGGTCGTTCCATGCCCAGGCTGTTGCTGGCCATCGCTGCCTTTGGTGCGCTTACCGTAGGGGTCACCCCTCTGCTGACCAGCATCCCGTTGATCGTCCTGGCAGGCTGTGCAGGCGGCGTGGTCGCGCTATACGGCCCGGCTCTGATCGGCTTTCTCTCGGAGGAGTCGGGCCTGGCCGAGAGGTCCATGGGTGTGGCCTTGCTGAACCTTTCCTGGGCCGTGGTCAGCCCGACCAGTGTGCTGTTGGTCGGCGTTCTGGTGGACAGGGTATCCCTTTCGGCGGGCTTCTTCGTCACCGAGGTCGTGGCCCTGGTCGGTGTGGGGCTGCTGTGGATCTGGGCTGAGAAGAGGCTGATATAGGGCACGGGCGCGAGGCGATTACAGGTGCCAGGGAGAAGATCAAGGTGTTGTGTTGCCGAAACCCTCTAGGGCATCTGAGCGGTGGCTCGTCGAACGCGGAGCAGCCAGAGCGTAGGAGCGGCTCTCAGACCCGTTCGTACGGGGGTTCGGAGGATCTCGTTCCGCGCGCAGAGTTTGCCGCGGGTGGACCAGGGTGCTATGATTATTAGGTTGCGCTTCGATCAGGTCTGTCAAGAGGAATGTCTGTCGTGTTGGTTGTGAGCATCATCTACGCTGTCGCCGCCCTGTGGTTGGCGGTCTACACAGTGAACTCCTTTGTCTTAACCTTCCTGTACTGGAGGCATCAGAGGAAGGATCCGTGCGTGCCTGCTCTCAATAGCTATCCCAGGGTAACGGTGCAGTTGCCCATCTTCAACGAGGCTCACGTCGTGGAACGGCTCATCGACTGCACCGTTCGCCTGCGCTACCCGGCAGACAGGCTGCAGATCCAGGTGCTGGACGATTCTACAGACGAGACCGCGGCCCTGGCTCGCAAGAAGGTAGCGTACCACCGGTTGCGGGGTGTGGACATCGAGCTGATACACCGCTACCACCGGACCGACTTCAAAGCGGGGGCGTTGCGGGAGGGTATGAAGAGCGCCTCTGGGGAGTTCTTCGCCCTCTTCGACGCGGACTTTCTGCCGCCGGAGGATTTCCTCCTCCGGACTATCCCCCACTTTCTCGCGCGTCCACGTCTGGGCTTCGTCCAAACGCGATGGGGACACATCAATCGCGGGTATTCTCCCCTGACTGGCGCTCAGGCTATCGCGCTTGATGGTCACTTCGCCATCGAGCAGCCTGCCCGTTTTCTGTCGGGGTTGTTCCTGAACTTCAACGGCTCCGCTGGGATCTGGCGTCGGCGGAGTATAGACGAAGCGGGCGGCTGGCAGGGCGATACCCTTTGCGAGGATATGGATCTCAGCTACAGGGCTCAGTTGGCGGGCTGGGAGCCACTGTACCTCCGGGATGTGGTCTGTGAGGCGGAGATACCGCCCCAGATCCACGCCTTCAAGAGACAGCAGGCTCGCTGGGCCAGGGGTTCCATCAGTTGCGCTCTAAAGCTGGGGCCTCGCATACTGAGGGCACCGCTATCGGCCTTCCAGCGAGTCCAGGGCCTTATCCACCTCACCAGCTACCTGGTGCACCCTCTGATGCTGTTGGTGCTAGCCCTTTCAGTGCCGCTCCTCTACATGCGACAGCCCGTGGCCTATCCGCTGACCTACGTGAGCCTGGCCAGCCTCGGACCTCCGACCATGTACCTTTGGGCACAGCGAAGCCTGTACGCTGACTGGGGGCCGCGGATGCGCCACTTTCCACTTCTCGTGCTGCTGGGGATGGGTTTGACCCTCAGCAACAGCCGGGCCATCTACAGGGCGGTAAGAGGAAGGCAAGAAGAGTTCAGCCGCACCCCCAAGTTCAGCCTGGAGAGGGGTGGGGAGGATTGGAGGGGGAGCAGATACGCGCTGTCCCTTGACTGGATGGTTCTGGGCGAGACCTTGGCAGCGCTCTATGCCCTGCTGGGCGTGGGCATCGCGCTTGAACAGGGCAACCTCCTGGCCATCCCCTTCCTGATGCTGTACGTAGTTGGTTTCGGCTACGTGGCCTCCCTCACCGTGATACATTCGGCGAAGGGATGGTTGAGGGATGGGACTCCCGTGGCTGGCGCCAAGTCCTCGCTGGCAGGCAGCGCCACACCCTCCTGGAGGCTGTAGCCGACCAGCCCGGCTCACGACAGGGCTCGCCGCGCCTCCAAGTCCTCAGGGTAGAGAACCTCGCCGCCCTCTATAGATCTCAGGCCGTCCGGGAGGTCCAGAGGGTGGTCTTTTCCAGGAAGGATAGCCCCGCTGGTGGTGTAGGGACCCACGGTGGGCCAGTAGCCTGCCTTCTCCTGAGCGGCAAACTCCAGACGGACGATGGCCTTGGGCCACTTGTAGCCCAACTTCGAGGGCACTACCAGGCGCAGGGGAGAGCCGTACTTCAGGGGGAGCAGTTCGTCGTTCATGCCGTAGGCGAACTGTACCCCTTCCTGTGCGAGTTCCTCCAGCGAGAGGGACTCATAGTAGCCATCCGCGCAGAAGAAGTGCAGCCAGTGAGCTTCAGGCTCCGGGTCTACGAGTTCCCTCAGCGTGTCGAGGTCAAAACCCTCCCATTTGGCACGAGCCGACCAGCACTCCACGCACTTCATGCGTCTCACGTCGACGACAGAGGGCAGACGCTGCACTTCGCCCAGGGGCAAGCTCTGCGGGTTCTTGACCATCCCTTCCACAGATAGTTGCCACTCGGAGGGGTTCGGGGCTGGGAAGGGCTTATAGTAGCGGACGTTGAACCCAGGGAGGTTTTCGTTGCGCAGGATCTGGGGCTGGACGGTTCCCGGTGGCCCTGCCGACTCCACAGGCTGCACCTCGGAGGGGGCACTGCCGCATGCCGATAGGGCCTGGGCGGCCAGTACGCCCGCCGTGCTGACGGTTGCTACCCGCAAAAACTGACGCCTGGTCACGCTCTTCATCTGTATCCACCTTTCGGAGAGGGCGGAATAAGACCTGTCCTACCATTCTAACCGATCGGCCGGTGATTTGTATGTAAGGAATCTTACCGTGGGCGGGAACCCACGGGCAGTGGGGGCTGCGGGCGTGGAGTCGGCCGGGCCTGGGGTGTGTGTGGCGCGACCTGTAGTTGGCCATCCGAGGGGTGCGCGAGCGCGGTGTCTGCCGAGCGGCAGGGGCGGCTGGTCCCAACCGTTGACTGCGCAACTTAGTTAACCTATACTAACCAGGCCTAGCTCCGGCGCTGGCCGCCAGACGAGACAATCTGCCATGCAGATGAGCGTGATCATCCCCGCTCTCAACGAGGGGAACAATCTGAGGGTTCTTCTGCCCCGACTGCACCAGGTGCTCGCGGCCCTGGCCCCCCTCGGATATGAGACCATCGTCGTGGATGGCGGGTCCACAGATGATACCGTCGAAGTGGTGGAGAGCCTGGGTGCCAGAGTGGTCTTCCAGGAAGAGCCGGGCTACGGCGGAGCACTGAAGGCAGGCTTCCAGGCAGCAGAGGGCGATTACCTGCTAACGCTGGACGCGGATCTCTCTCACGACCCCAGTTTTATCGAGCGGATGTGGGCCGCCCGCCAAGAGGCGGAGGTGGTCGTCGCTTCCCGGTATGTGCCGGCGGGCTCGGCTCGCATGCCATTGGTCAGGAAGGTGCTC
>DATEXS010000401.1:0-3199 GCA_035256725.1 Anaerolineae bacterium | reverse complement strand
CGCTTCGGGAGGCAACGCGGTTTGTACTGTGCGCCTTAGCGCATCGTATGAACTCCGTATTCCTGCCTACAATCTCTGCACTTGACGTGCTTTGCGAGGCGGCTATTCTGGAAGTGGACGAGCGGGGATGAGTTGTGGGGCGGATTAAGGAACCGCTGGCGTTCATCACGAGGAGTAAACGCGGCTATTCCTCTGACGGGGCAGAGTAGAAGATTCCCTCCACCACTTGACGGATCTTCTCTCGCTTGGGGAACAGCACATCCCCTTCATCCTCCAGCACGATAGGCACGGTCATGCTTTCGTCGATGACGGCGAAGCGGATGTCTTCCGCACCTATCCGCGAGGCGATCTGGGCCAGCGTCACCACTTCCCCCAGCTGCAGGTTGGTCTTCACCATCTGACCCATGGTGCTGGCCAGCGCTGGTATCTTGGGGATCAGATCGAGGCGCAGGGCCTTCTCCCTAATGGCCATGAGGACTTGGCGCTGGCGCCGGAGGCGGTCGAAGTCCGTTCCGCTGTGACGCGTTCGCGCATACTGTAGCGCCATGCGGCCATCCATCAATTGCGTGCCGGCAGGTATGTGAATAGTTGTATACCCATATTGCCCATCGGGGTATCGGTAGTCCCAGATCTCCTGCTCTACATCGATGGTGACGCCCCCCAGGTAGTCCACGATCTCCCGAAAGCCCTGAAAGTTGATCCGGATGTAATAGTGCATCGGTATCCCAAAGTTGTACTCGATGGTCTCCATGGCCAAGCCTGGTCCTCCACCCGGGTAATCGTAGGCGTCTCCAAGGAAGTGAGCCATGTTGATACGGCGTTCACCGTATCCGGGGATCTCGACGTAAAGGTCGCGTGGAATGGACAGAGCCCCTGCGGTCATGCTCTCAGGATCGACGGTCACCACGATCATCGTGTCAGAGCGCCATGGTCCCTCTTCATTCGGCCTCTGATCTACACCGAGGAGCAGGAGGTTCACCCTCTCCCGCTGGCTCCAATCCGGCACGGTCTCGGGGCCTGTCGCGGGATCGCCGCCGAGGGGCAACTGCACGCTACCGGATTGGGCCATGTAGGCGAAGATATCTCTGACCGAAGCATAGAAGAGGTAGGCGGAGAGAAGGCTGCCCATCAGAAACAGGGTGTAGGCCGTCGTGCGCAGCACTCTACTCAGATAGCCGGATGATCCTTGTCGGGACATGGAACGCCGCTCGTCGGTCCGCCCAGTCGGATGATCGCCGAGATTATAGCGCGCCTGGAATGAGGGGGCAACAGAGGTGGACCTTGTCTCCGGCGTCAGGGTACTCGATGACGAAGGGGGGAACAAGGGTGAGGCACGCGGGCTTTGCTGGCTTCCCGGACGATGTCGGGCATGTGCCAGCCGCGTTGTGTGGATGGCGAACGTTTGATACAATACGCTGAGGGTTCTACCATTGGTCGAAAGGGGTACGGAGATGCGCGACGCCGGGACTCTGCTTCTCGAACCTCGTTCCCTCGAAGAGTCGGGGATGAGCAGAGCTTTCTTGAGCGATCTGGCCTTGAAGACAATATATTCGGTGGGCGAACTGAGCGGTCAAGCCATCTCTGAGCAGCTTCGCCTACCCTTCAGCGGGGTAGTCGAAGAGGCACTCACTTTTCTGAAGCGGGAGCAACTGGTCAGCATAACCGGCAGCAAAGGCTTCGACGAGCGGGCTTTCCGATACTCTATCGGCTCCGCAGGAATCGAGCGCGTGAGAGAAGCGTTGAGCCGAAGCCAGTATGTGGGGCCAGCGCCGGTAACCCTGGACGCCTATCAGAAGGTGATGCGCAGCCAGTCGATCGGGTCCGTGGTAGTAAGCCAAGAGCAGGTGAGCCAGGCGCTGTCTCATCTGGTGGTCAACTCCAATATGCTGATGAGGGTAGGCCCGGCGGTGAATTCCGCCCGCTCCATCTTCCTGTTTGGTCCCCCGGGCAACGGAAAGACGGTCATCGCCAAGGCCATGGCCTCCATGCTGGGAGGGGAGATCTTCATACCATACGCTGTGGAGGTGGACGGGCACATCATCAAGGTGTTCGATGAATTGAATCACCGGGCGGTCGAGGACGACGGCGAGGGCGGCATAACCCGCTCAGAGGCAGGTCGGCTGGACAGAAGGTGGGTATTGATCCAGAGGCCGATCATGGTAACAGGCGGTGAACTGACACTGGAGAGCCTGGACCTAGTGTACGACGACACCTCCAAGTACTATGAGGCGCCCTTTCAGATGAAAGCCAATGGCGGCATGTTCCTCATTGACGACTTCGGGAGGCAACAGGTTCGGCCGCGCGATCTGCTCAATCGCTGGATCGTGCCTCTCGAAACCAGGGTGGACTATCTGACCTTGCATACTGGCAAGAAGATCGAGATACCCTTCGATCAGTTGATAGTATTCTCCACCAATATCGATCCCAAGGCCCTGGTGGACGAGGCTTTTCTACGCCGCATCCGCCACAAGATAAAGGTGGACAATCCAAGCGAGCGCGAATTCTATGAGATCTTCCGCCGAGTCGCGGCCGAGCGAGACGTCCCCTTTGACCAGGAAGGGTTCATGTATCTAATGCGGGAGTACTATCTAAAGGCCAAGCGAGAGTTGCGGGCCGTGCACCCACGGGACATCGTGGATCAAATCATTGATATCGCCCGCTACCAGGGAGTGGAGACCTCCCTTACTGAGGAACTGATAGACCAGGCGTGTAGCGCCTATTTCGTGGAGATGTAGCCACCGGAGGTCATGGTCTAGGCGAGTGTCCTAGCATCCCCACAGGCGCGCAGAAGCCCCCGCAGAGAGGCCGTTTCTAAAGCTGCCTCAGTACCTCGCTCTCCTGCATGCGTCGATCCCCCCTCTCGCTGAGGATCCAATTCATGTTCGTCAACAGCCCTGCCTTGACGTCCTCCATCGTCGCTGCGTGCTTTAGGGCGAGGGCCTGGAACAGGGCGCTCAGAATGGCGCTCAAGACGCTGGCCGACGGCATGCCGTGCGCCGACTCGGCGGGACAGACCAGCACCAGATCGGCGTTGGAAGCGGTTGGTGAGGTGTGGGAGGTGGCCAGGCCGATGGTCTTGGCGCCTCGTGACCGCGCCAGCCTGAGGATATCCGCGGTCTTGTCGAGAGTGGCGGCGAGACTGACACCTACCACGATATCGTGGGCGCTCACCCTGGAGAGGGCTACGGCCGCGTCCATC
>DATEXS010000400.1:0-2323 GCA_035256725.1 Anaerolineae bacterium | reverse complement strand
CAGCCCCACCGATCGTCGAAGGATGGAGCCGTACCTGTAGAACTGGTCGTAGGACCACCAGTATCCTTCCTCTAGTTGGGCCTCGGTCATGCGCCTCGGACGAAATACCGCGTGTCGCGTGTCGTATCGATCCCAATCCCGGTGCAATATGCGTCCTTCCTGGTTCAGTGCGGCAAACAGCCTGGTCTTGGGGAAGGGCGTTAGAATGTGGAACGTCGCCGTCTCGATCTTGTTCTCGATAGCGAACTCGGCTGTCCTGGCAAAGACATCCGCATCATCGTCGTCGAACCCATAGACGAAGCTGCCGTTGATCATGATCCCGGCATCGTGGAACCTGCTGATGGCCTCGGCGTAGTCATACTTCCTGTTCTGCGGCTTGTGGGCACGCTCCATGTTGGCCTTGGAAATGGACTCGAACCCGACGAAGAGGCTCCGGCACCCGCAATCGTACGCCTCCTGGAGGAAGCCCGGCGTGTATGCAGCGTCGAGAGAGGCTGAGGCCTGCCAGACGAAGTCGTATTCCCTGAGCATTGCGAAGAGCCTTCTCGCTTCCCTGCGATTGCCCAGTAGATTGTCGTCCAGGAAGAAGACGAACTTGTGTCTGAACGTATCCAGCTCCTTTCTGATCTCGCTCAACGGGCGGAATGCGTGGTAGTCCCTTCCCCAGAAGCTCTCCTTGTAGCAGAAGTCGCAGCAATACGGGCAGCCTCGGGAAGCGACCATGGTGTTGGGCACCAGGTACTTGCTCTGGTTCATCAAGTCTCGCCGTGCCATGGGCACGTTAGATAGGTCCGTGTCTCTGTAGCCGTGGTACTGCTTTTTCAAACGGCCGGCCTCGAAGTCCTCGAGCATGTGCAGGAAAACCGATTCTCCAGGACCCAGGCATACGCTGTCGGCATGCTGTGCAGCCTCCTCGGGAAGCGTGGTGGGATGGATCCCACCCAGGAACACCTTGGCTCCCCTCGCTCGATAGTAGTCGCTGAGTTGGTACGCCCGCCTGGCAGAGGATATATACACGGTCATGACTACCAGGTCCACGTCTTCGGCCACGATGACGTCCTCGACGTGCTCGTCTCTGACCAGCATTCTGTACCTATCCCGAGGGACCAGCCCTGCCAAGGTGAGCAGGCTCAAGGGTGGGAAAAGAGAGTACTTGATCTGGCGAAAGTCCTGGGAGAGGACTTCCTGAAGAGCCGGCAGCAAGAACAGGATGGTCTTCATGGTTCTTCACCTCCAGCAAAAACATGGTCAACTCCGCGGAATGCTGAGCACGCGTGGCGCGGACCGAGACCTCTTGCTAGACCCATGTTGCTTTTACCACATCTCGACTGTCGGGAACTGCCAACGATGCTGCCAGAAACTGCCTGGCTTGTCCCTGAGAGTGCAACGTACTGCCGATACCTGCCAGAAACTGTCAGGACCCATCGCTGATACGGCCGGGCAGCTCCCTGGCGGCTCTTGTGCATCCCCAAGCGTTGACGGCCTGGGTGACATGAGAGTTCGATGTCGGTGTGCTCCCTTGGTGACACAACTTCCCTGGGGCGCGTCTGCTCTGCTCGGCGGTTGCCCTGGGGCGACCGTGTCGTCTGCAGGATACTGACAGAGCTATAATGGTTATGGGCGCCTTGCCTTCCGTGCAGGGCCGTTGTTCGGAACGGGGTGACGTCCAGTGGCACAGAGATTCGAAGTGGGAAAGCTGCCGATAGAGTTCCTGGGACGCCTGCTCGATCGATATCGCCTGGAAGACGAGCGCGTGGTGCTGGGAGCCAGGGTCGGAGAGGACGCGGCCGTCCTGGATATGGGGGACAGGTACCTGGTCGCGAAGACGGATCCCATCACCTTTGCCACGGATCAGATCGGCTGGTACGCCGTCCACGTGAACGCCAACGACATCGTTACCACAGGGGCCGTTCCCTTGTGGTTCCTGGCCACGGTTCTATTGCCTGAGAAGGGCAGCGATGAGGCCTCTGTAGAGGAGATACTTCGGCAGATGCATGCCGCCTGTAGTGAGCTGGGGGTCTCTCTGGTTGGGGGCCATACTGAGATCACCCACGGCCTGGATCGTCCCATGGTCATTGGACAGATGCTGGGGGAGGTGGAGAAGGAGAGGCTGGTGACTTCTGGAGGTGCCAGGGAAGGAGATGCCATAGTCTTGACCAAGGGCATAGCGATCGAGGGCACGGCTCTCATCGCTCGGGAGAAGGAGGCTGATCTCCGCGATCGGGGCTACGGGGACGATATCGTCGCCAGGGCCCAGGCCTATCTGTATGACCCAGGGATAAGCGTGTATAGGGAGGCCAGGCTGGCCAGGGCGAAGTTCGAC
>DATEXS010000399.1:0-9296 GCA_035256725.1 Anaerolineae bacterium | reverse complement strand
CATCAGTCTCTGCAAATCCGCCGGGAAGTCAGCAGAGAGAGGTGGTGAGAACGTATCCATGAGCGTCCAACTGAAACCCGGAGAGTCCCAGGATGATCTGCTGAGGCGTTTTCGGAAGCAGGTGGCCAACAGCGGCATCCTTGGAGAACTCCGGAAGCGAAGATGGTATGTCTCCAAGGGCGAGAAACGCCGCATGGAGCGGAAGCGGGCCATTCGGAAGGCCCGACAACGCCGCAGCAAGAAGAGCTAGGCTTCATAGCAGCCTGCTACGAGTGCACTCCACCGAGGCTCGGTATGCTTTTTGCGGACAAAGTACTGAAATGCGCCTCTTGCGGAGCAGAGTTCGTATTCGGAGTCGAGCAACAGAGGGCGCTGGCAGGCCAAGGTGAAGCAGCAGAACCCCAGCTCTGCGCTCACTGCGGGGCCACCAGCCGACAGGAAGACGCATCGCCCTCCTCACTCATCGGCCACGTGAAATCGTTCAGCATCAGGAGAGGATACGGCTTCATCACACGAGATGACGATGGTGGTGACGTATTCGTGCACCACTCGGGCATCGAGGGGGAAGATTTCAAAGCCCTGTTCGAAGGGCAAAGAGTACGCTTCGACATCATGGAGGAACCCAGAGGACCGAAAGCGGTCAATGTAGTTCCCCAAGAGGCCACCTGATCACTCTCATCCTCCGACAAATCTGGTGGCCCAGCACAGGGGTTCCTGTCCCCTTGCTCCTCAGGACACTGTAGCAAGCGATTCTCCGAGCACGCATTTAGATAGTGTGGCGCGAGCAACCCGTGCTTGGATCGGGGATTCTCGAGGTAGCCCCATGATGGATGACAAAGAACGAGAGGCGGTCAGACAAAGGCTAGGAGCCGAGCTCACCGAGACAAGAGCGGAGCTCGAGCGGCTGGAGAAGAAGCTCCAGGTCGAGGTTGAGTATGGCCTGGGTGAGGGCGACCCTATCATCTACGAGCGCGAGATCAATCTGTCTCTGCGCCGAAGGACGAGGAGAAAGGTGCGGGCGATGGAAGAGGCCCTGCAGAGATTCGAAGAGGGCACCTACGGCATTTGTGAGAGGTGCGGGCGTCAGATCGGCGCAGAGCGCCTGGAGATCATGCCTCAGGCTAGACTGTGCATCCAGTGTGCGGAGCAATCGGGCGGTTGAGCCACAACTTGATTTCGTACTTCCCCCAGATGGGCTTAGGGGAACGCCACCCAATCGGTGGCGTTCCCCTTTCTGCTCCACAGGCACCCTCGCCACAGCACCCTGAGTCAAAGGGGCACCGTCGGACACGGCCATAACTATGGCCTAACACGCATCCCCAGTCAGCAAGGCCACTCGCACCATTGTGCCAGATGGTATAGCATAGGGCTGGACAGGAAGCGCGCAAGGCTTGGGCAAGGAGGAAACACCCCAGTGGGGTCCCGCGCCTGCACAGCAAGGGCACCGACCTACCAGAACGTCTTGCAGCCCCCTGGACAACTACTCGCCAGCAGGCCGCGGTGTTGACGGCAACCTGTCGATTTCAGGCCCGCCAGGCTTCCGCCTTGATCGCCGCACTTCGGGCCAGGACGACCAGATGAGGCCCAGGACACTGAAGATCATCGCGGGGGCGATGGTGTTGGCCGTCTGTCTGGTCTGCTATGTCCTGACCCTGGCCCCGACCATCACCTGGGAACATGACGGGGTGGACAGTGGGGACCTAGTCACTGCGGCTTATGCCCTCGGCGTCGCCCACCCGCCCGGTTACCCCCTTTTTGTAATGCTGGCCAGGCTATTCTCCCTGCTGCCCCTCGGCGAGGTGGCGCTTACAATCAACCTTATGTCGGCGGTCTTCGCCGCCAGCACAGCCACGATCATCTACTGCACCATACTTCAGCTGATTCCAGGGCGAATGGACACCTTGTTCAGGGTCCTCGTCGCCTCAGCATCAGCGCTGCTCTTTGCGCTCTCGTACACCTTCTGGTCCCAGGCGGTCATCGCCGAGGTCTACAGTTTGAACGCCCTCCTGCTAGCTGGAGCGATTCTCCTCGCCACTCTGTACAGGGCCAGACCTGACCGCAGGCTGCTATGGATGCTGGGACTAACCCTGGGCCTCAGTCTGGCCAACCACCTGTCGGCGCTGCTTTTCCTGCCAGGAGTCGTCTACCTGGTACTGCGAAGACGTCCCCCGAAACCTTCTGACTACGTGGGCCTGGTGGGGTTCTTTCTCCTTGGTCTGGGCGCCTATCTCTATCTTCCTCTTTCCTCTGCGCGGCACCCACCCATCGATTGGGGTGCTTGTCGCACCTGGTCGGGCTTCTGGTGGACCGTGTCAGCCAGAATATACCAGGAGTACGCCTTCGCTGTGCCTCTTGTCCATCTTCCAGGGCGCATGGCTGCCTGCCTGCAGATGCTGACCCAGCAGTTCACCTGGGTCGGCTTCTCCCTCGGCCTGGTGGGAGTGTGGAAGCTGTGGGAAAGCGACCGCGAGTACCTGACCTTCTCTGCAACGTCGTTCGGAGCAGTTGTCCTCTACTCACTCACCTACAACACCAGCGACTCCTATGTGTACCTCATCCCCTCCTATCTTCTGTTCACTCTGTGGATCGCCTGCGGGGTTAGCTATGTTACAGACACGGCACTAGACTCCCTGACCATAACAAAGCGGGATGGCCTTTCCAGTCCATCCCGCCTACAGGGGCTTGTCGGGCTCTTGATAATGCTCTTACCAGTGCTGCTCCTGTGCTCCAACTTCGCTCGGGTGAGCTTGAGAGGAGACCGAGCCGCCTACGAATACGCCGCCGGCGTCCTAGCGGCCACTCCCTCCGACGCGATCATCATCGCTGACACAGATGCCCACATCTTCGCACTGTGGTATGTCCGATACGTGGAAACGCCTGAGCCAGCCCCAGTGATCGTGGCCAAGGGCCTGTTTCACTACCAATGGTACAAAGACACGCTGCGATGGCACACGCCGGAGATCTTCCTACCCGCGAGCCAGGGCGACCCCTATGCCCAGTTGTTCGCTTTCCTCGATGGGAACCTCCCCGACCGGCCCATATATCTCACGGACTACGATGAGCGGCTCTTGTCCCGGTACGCCCATTCCCGGCACGACAGCCTCTACAAGCTGGGCGTGAAGGGATAGGTGACGTTCCAGCCATCCTCCGTCCGCGTCACCTCTACCAGCAGACGAGTGACTTTGCCAGTGCCTCCTAGCTTGTACTGCAAGGCCACCTTGAAGAAGTGATTCTCACCCCGCTGGGCGATCCTCTCCACCTCGACGTGGCCTGATTCCATCTCCTTGCCGCCCAGCAGTTCTTCCTCCCTGTTCGCAAATTCCCTCTCCGATATTTTGCGTCCCAGGATCATCAGGTCGGAGTCGGGAGTCATTTCGTACATGACCGCATAGTCTCCGTCGGCCAGGGCGGTGAAGTACCCCTCCAGAGCCCTCTCAGCAGTGGGGCCGTAGCGCTGCTGGTACCAGGAGTACCCCAGGTATATGCCCACACCGATGGCGAAAACGATCACCGCGCCACCTACCGCGGCGCCCCACAGCAGCAGCCTTTCCCTCACCCTTGCCCCTCCATCTGATGGCCGGCGTCACTTCCTCTCACCGCCATTGATCACCGCCAGCGAGGCGACGGTGTCGCCTGACTTTACGCGCATGACCAATACTCCCCGAGTCGCCCGACCTAGCCGGGAGATGCTCTCCACCTCTGTTCGCATCACCATCCCCTTGGAGGTGATGATGGTCACCTCGTCTCCAGGCCGCACCACGCGAGCGTCGGCGATCTCGCCCACCTCATCGAGCCTCTTGGCGTCGATAGTCAACACGCCCTTTCCATGGCGGCTCTGAACGGGATATTCGCTCAGATCCGTACGCTTGCCGAAGCCACGCTCAGTGACCACCAGGAGATCGGCCCCGGGCCTTACCACGTCGACGGACGCCACACAATCGTCGCCCTCCAGCTTTATGGCCATGACCCCACCGGCGACCCGTCCCATAGGGCGGATATCGTCCTCCGCGAACCGGATGGCCTGCCCCCTCTCCGTGACGATGACGACCTGTTGCTTTCCGTCCGTATGCTTCACCCACCGCAGTTCATCTCTCTCGTCGAGGGTGATGGCGATGAGGCCACTGGGACGTACCGAGGCGAACTCCTCCAGCGAGGTACGCTTGATCTTGCCGTCTCTAGTAGCCATTACCAGATAGCCCTGCCGCCCGAAATCAGAGACGGCGACTACTGCGGTCACCGACTCGCCGCGTTCCAAAGCGATCAGATTAACCAAAGGCAAGCCTGTGGCACGACGTCCGACGTCTGGCACCTGGTAGGCCCGCTCATGATACACCTTCCCCCGGTCACTGAAAAAGAGCAAGCTGTCTAACGTGTTGGCCACGAGAAGGTGCTCCACCACGTCCTCTTCGCGAGTGCCGGCACCAGCGATCCCCTTCCCACCTCTCTTCTGGCGCGTATAGGTCATTTCCAAGACCCGCTTGATGTACCCCCTCTGAGTGAGGCTGATCAGCACATCTTCCTGGGGGACCAGGTCCTCCTCCTCCAGGCCTCCCTCGACATCGGGGCTGATTACCGTCCGACGGGCATCGCCGTACTCCTTCCGCAGACCCTGGAGATCCTCCTTGATCAGATAGAGGATCTTCCGAGGATTGGCCAACAGGTCCTCGAAGTAGGCGATCCTCTTGATCACTTCCGCGTACTCGTCCTCGATCCGCTTGCGTTCCAGCGCGGCCAGACGGCGCAGCTGCATGTCCAGGATGGCGTTGGCTTGTTCCTCAGATAGCTTGAACCTGCGGCGGAGGTTGTCTCTGGCAGATTCGACGGTGCGAGACTTGCGGATAGTATCGATCACCTCGTCCAGATGCTCCAGCGCAATGCGCAACCCGTCCAGGATGTGAGCCCTTTCCTTCGCCTTGGCCAGATCATGGTGTGTGCGGCGGGTGATGATCTCCCTGCGGTGCTCGATATAGTGGGTCATCATCCGCTTCAGGGTCAGCACGCGGGGCTGCCCGTCGACCAGGGCCAGCATATTGACACCGAAGGTGCTCTGCATCTGCGTGTACTTGAAGAGTTGGTTGAGCACAGTGCGCGGCTGCGCTCCGCGCTTCAACTCTATCACGATGCTCATGCCGTGACGGTCTGATTCGTCTCGCAGGTCGGAGATGTTATCAATGCGCTTGCTGCGCACCAGTTCGGCGATCCGCTCGATCAGCCTGGCCTTGTTGACCTGGTAGGGGAGTTCGGTGACCACAATGCGGTGGCGGTTTCCCCGCATCTCCTCCGCGTAGGCCTTGGCCCTGATCACGACCAGCCCCTTCCCGGTGGCATAGGCAGCGCGTATCCCTTCTTCGCCAAGGATCACGCCTGCGGTGGGGAAATCCGGACCCTTGACCAATTTGAGCAGGTCGTCGGGAGCTATCTCGTCCAGCTTGTCGTAGTTATCTATGAGATGGATCAGGCCATCGCATATCTCGGTTAGATTGTGGGGCGGAATGTTGGTGGCCATTCCCACAGCGATCCCCGAGGCTCCGTTCAAAAGCAGATTGGGCAGCTTGGCGGGGAGAACAGAGGGCTCCTTGAGCGACCCGTCGAAGTTGTCCACGAAATCGACGGTATCTCTATCGATGTCGGCCAGCATGCCTTCGGCGACGGCATGGAGGCGAGCCTCGGTGTAACGCATGGCCGCCGCACTGTCGCCGTCCACAGACCCGAAGTTGCCTTGGCCATCGACCAGGGGGTAGCGCATGGAGAAATCCTGCGCCATACGCACCATGGCGTCGTAGACAGCGGCGTCCCCGTGGGGATGATACTTACCGAGCACCTCGCCAACGATGCGGGCGCTCTTCTTGTAGGGTCGGTCGTGACGCAACCCCATGTCGTGCATCGCGTAGAGGATGCGGCGGTGCACGGGCTTCAGGCCATCACACACGTCTGGCAAAGCCCGAGCCACGATGACGCTCATGGCATAGTCGAGATATGAGCCTTTCATCTCGTCGTCGATGTCTACGCGTATGACCGTCCCTAGTTCCATAGGCTATACTCCCGCTGGCGTTATCTGCACATCCAGTCAATTATACTTCAAGCACGTCCTCAGTTCCATCTCAGCGATTGTCTGCGCATGGTTCCCCATTGCACCGGGCCGACGGCCTGGCGACTGGCTCGGTAGGCCGCTCACGGATGACCCGTGACCGCATCCCTCTTGCACCAGCCGCCTCGAGCCGCAGGCTCTCAACTCTCACATAGAAAAAAAGGCCCCTCTTTGCAGAGGGGCCTTGCCAGCGCCTATCCTAGTACTGAGGCATGGACGGCATGGGAGGCTCCTTCTCCGGGATGTCGGTCACCAGAGCTTCCGTGGTCAGGATCATGGCCGCGATGCTGGCCGCGTTCTCCACAGCGGAACGGGTCACCTTGGCCGGGTCGATGATGCCTTTCACCGGCATGTCGCCAAAGTCCTCAAGCAAAACATCGTAGCCGATGTTCAGGTTGCCCTTTTCCTTCTGCTGACGACGGACATCCTCCAGGATGACAGCCCCATCCTTACCAGAGTTCTCCACTATCTGACGCAGCGGCTCCTCCAGCGCCCGACGGACGATGGCCACGCCCGTTGCCTCATCACCCTTGAGGCTCTTTAGGTCCTTGGACTTGTCCAGGGACGCGATGGCATTGATGAGCGCCACGCCGCCGCCGGGAACAATCCCCTCCTCCACGGCCGCTCGGGTAGCGGAAAGAGCATCCTCCACGCGATGCTTCTTCTCCTTCAGCTCCACCTCGGTGCCGGCACCGACCTTGACTATGGCCACTCCGCCTGCCAGCTTGGCCAGGCGTTCCTGTAGCTTCTCCTTGTCGTAGTCAGAAGTTGTAGTTTCTATCTGACCCTTGATCTGCTCGATGCGGCCCTTGATGTCCGATTCCTTGCCCTTGCCCTCGATGATCGTCGTCTCATCCTTGGTGGAGAGGACCTTGCCAGCCCGGCCCAGATCATTGATCGTAGCCGTTTCCAGCTTCCGGCCCACTTCCTCGCTAATCACGGTGCCGCCGGTGAGGATGGCAATATCCTGCAGCATGGCCTTCCGGCGATCACCGAAGCCCGGCGCCTTCACCGCCAGGGCGTTGAACACGCCCCGCAGCTTGTTGAGCACCAGCGTAGCCAGCGCCTCGCCGTCTACGTCCTCCGCGATGACCACGATTTCCCGCCTGCCGACCTGTGCCAGTTTCTCCATCAGCGGCACGATATCGGTGGCGGAGGAGATCTTCTTGTCGGTGATTAGCAGGTATGGGTCTTCCAGGATGGCCTCTTGACGCTCGGGATCGGTGATGAAGTATGGGGAGATGAAACCTCGATCCAGCTGCATGCCCTCCACATACTCCTTCTCGAAACCAAGGCCCTTCCCTTCCTCTACCGTGATCACTCCATCCTTGCCGACCCTGTCCATGACCTCGGCGATCAATTCGCCGATCTCCGTGTCGGCGGCGGATATGGCCGCCACGTGAGCGATCTCCTCCCTGCCCTTGACGTCCAGGCTCATGTCTCTCAAGGCCTGAACTACTACCTTGGTGGCCTGCTCGATGCCCCGCTTGAGGATCATCGGGTTGGCACCCGCAGCCACGTTCTTAAGCCCCTCGTTGACAATCATCTGGGCGAGCACCGTCGCCGTGGTCGTGCCGTCGCCAGCCACGTCGTTGGTCCTCGTGGCCGCCTCTTTCAGGAGCTGCGCTCCCATGTTCTCAAAAGGCTCCTCAAGCTCGATGTCCTTGGCCACGGTCACCCCGTCATGGGTGATGGTAGGAGCACCGAACTTCTTGTCCAGAGCTACGTTTCGCCCTTTCGGGCCGAGCGTGGTCTTGACAGCGAAGGCCAGGGTATCAATGCCCTTCTTTAGTTGTCGACGAGCGTCCTCGGAAAAGACTAGTTGTTTCGCCATAGTATTCTACCTCCTGTGTCTTGATCGATGTTCGACCGATGTGAAATTGTAGGTAGGCCGGGATAACACCAAGTCCTGGCCCTATTTCTTCTTCTTCGCCCTTGCGCCGGTGAGAACGGCGAGGATATCCTTCTCACCCAAGATCAGGTACTTGGTGTCATCCAGCTTCAACTCTGTACCTGCGTACTTGGCAAAGACCACCCGGTCCCCCTCCTTGACCTCCATGGGAGCCCGCTCGCCGTTGTCCAGCAAACGTCCCGGTCCCACGGCCACCACCAGGGCCTCCTGAGGCTTCTCTTTGGCCGTCTCGGGCACATAGATGCCAGAGGCTGTCATCTCTTCCTGCTCGACGGGTTCGACGACGACTCGATCGGCCAGCGGTTTGAGTTTTAGCGCCATTTCACAACCCTCCTTATTGAGTGTGTTCTGTCTTCCGGTAGCGGGTCAATTCACACAAATTAGCACTCTCAAGAGCAGAGTGCTAATCCACTTCTAATCATACACCATTCTCGCCAATAGTGCAACTTGGTTGAGCCAGGCTCAGGGCGCGAAGGACATCCCCACCGTGCGCATTCTCTCAGTTCGAGGCCATTATCTCCCTTTTCCTTTCAAAAGCTAGCTATTTGACCCACATCCGCTCGACCCGGCACCGGCTAGCGCTAGCCCCACCCGATACCGGGGCCGTTGTTGTGTCTCTCGTCACTCCTCGCAGTAGTCCAATCCGTCCCAGGCTGGCTGTGCCCAGATGTCCAGTTCCAGAGCCTTTTCGAAGTACGGCACGGCGCTCTCACAGTCCTCCGAGAGATTGATGTGGGACCAGCCCAGCGCATAGTAGTACTCAGGAGCCGTCGAGCCCTGCTCAATGGCCTCCAGGAAGTTGGGGATAGCTTCCTCCCACCTCATTAGGCGAAAATACGCTATGCCCAAATGCCCGTGGGCAGCAACATAATGTTCATCCACCTCGATCGCCTTGTTGAACCTGTCTGCAGCTCGCTCAAACTCTCCTTGATCGAGATAGACCTGGCCCAGAGTGTCATACACCTCCGGGTTGTGAGGATCCAGGTCCTGGGCAAGTTCAAGCTGAGCGATGGCCAGTTCATATCGGCCGAGGACTCGATAGGTGCGCGCGAGACGTATGTACAGGTCGCCTAGACTGGGCTGCAATGACGCTGCCTGCGCGTATTCCGCCACTGCCTGGCTGTAGTTGCCCATTACCTCATACACGTAACCCAGGTTCATATGCGCAACCCAGCTGCCTTCGTCTAGGCGCACGGCCGTCTTGGCGCTTTCCAGCGCCTCGTTCCACCGGTCCTTGTCGGCATAGGCCTCCGCCAGGTACGCGTAACCCTCTGCGTAGTCGGAATCAAGTTCGAT
>DATEXS010000398.1:0-4576 GCA_035256725.1 Anaerolineae bacterium | reverse complement strand
CTCCCGCGCCTCGCGGATCGCTCGCCCAAGGGCAAGGCACTTGGTCAGGGTGCCATGAACTAGCACCTCTTTCATTTCAGCAGCGGGCAAGGGCGTGCCAGCCTGGGTGGTGATCCCGAAGGCCGCAACCGCCAACATCTTGCCGAGCCGTTCCGTCATGTAGGAGTTGACCGTGTATTTGATGATCGCGACATTGCCCCAGCGGTCAACATTGGCCACCGGCCAGCTGTGCTTGCCATAAATGAAGGGCGTGCCTTGCACCTCGTCAGGGATGGCCCGGCCGGCGTAGTCCCCGTCAACCACAGGGATACCCATGCGCGCGCCGGTTACCAGCGCTGCTGCTGAGTTCCCGCCCCCTAACTCTGCACACACCAGACACCCAATGGGCTGGCCCAGGTAGTCGCCTAGCTCCCTGATCGCCGCTTCCATCGAGGCGTCTCCCAGTTTGTCTTCCAGACCCAACTCCTCGATCTTGTCCAGCGTTTCCTGGGTGAGAGGGGCGATAGATCCCATCCCGTAGGGCGTCACTGTCCATACGTCGTCTGGTATGTCGTCGGCTTCCACCCACTCGAGGGTCAACCCCTCATCCAGGGCCGGCCTGAGCATTCTCTCACCCCATTCCGGATCACCACCGCCGCCGGTTCCCATGAACACGCAGCCTCGTATGAAATCCTCACAGTCCTGCCAAGTCTGCAATTGCACGCTGCCCATTTTGACCTCCGTAGATTATGTTGTTGAGTCCAAGACCATGTCACAACACTGAAGTCCAACTTTCAGCCGCGCGGCTCAGCCGAGTGACCGGTTCCCGTCCGCTTTCGCTGATGCGTCTCCTCTATAAAGTTGCAGCCAGAGCTCCGTGCCTATTCCTCGCGCCTGGGCCCTTGACGCTCCGTCCGCCATGCTCAGAAGCCCAGCGCTCCTACTCTGTCCTCGATGGGGACGTAGTCGACGTCGAATCCAAAGTGCCGCGGCGCGAATACAGCGAGACCTTCTTGGGTGCGGAAACCCTCCCACGCTTTCCTTCCGACGACGGCTACCTTATCGCCCACGGCGAAATCGAAGCTGAGCCCCGGTTCGCCCGTGCCGAGTTCCACCATGACCATGGAGTCGGGACTGGTGACGAAGGGTTGACCATCCAGCCAGCTCATATGATACTCGTTCTTGTACCATACTCGGAATCTGTGGCCCTCGTACCTACCCAGCCCCTGGAGCGTATGAGTCCCGATGCCGAAGGCGTACGATTGCTCGTCAGACGTCCCTGTGGCCGCAATTTGTCCCTCGAATAGCAGCCAGCCATCGACGGCTCTGACAGCCTCCGCCACGGGGTCTGCCCCCTCCTCGCGAGCCTCTCGAATGACCCTGCCCACGTGAAGAGCCCTGCTCAGCGTGTCGGGGACCAATAGGGCTCTAGCTTGCTTCATCGGGAAGAGGTCCCAGCATGCACCCACGACGCCGTACGAGGCGAGTGTTATCATCCGTGCGATGCGATCGGCCATGGCGATGCTCACAGTATCTCTTAGGATGATCACGTCACCCCATCGCGTCACCATTGCCATCGGGCAGAACGGCACTCCACGAAACTCCGGTATCCCCTGTTCCACTTCGGGGACGGCCCGGCCGCCAGCGTAGTCTCCGTCCACGACTGGGACGCCAAGTTCCAGTCCCACTGCGATCGCTACCGCCACGGCTAGGGCTCCGGTCTCCCCAGGCACGATGGCCTCCACCTGGACTCCCTCCGAATCCTGCAATGCCCGGACCGCGGCCACCGTGGCGCCCAGTTCGTCATACTTGTCATCGAAACAGCCCAATGCAGCCAACTCTTCTGCAGTCCCACCCTGATCGAGTCTTCCTCCGATGCCGCAGGTCATGACCGTCCACGCCTCATCAGGGAGAGAGTTCGCGTCCGTCCATCCGATGTCGTGGCCTGAGTGCAACTGATCAAGAAGTATCTTCAGGGCCATGGCAGGATCCCCGCCTCCGCCAGTGGCGCCGAAGCACAGGCCACGCACGAAATCCTCGCACTCTTGCTTGGTCTTCAATACAACACCGGGCATTTCCGCCTCCCCACATTGCCGTCGTCTTCTACAAGCCAGCGGCGACAACGGACTGGCCACGGCTGCGTGAGGTTCACGTGCAGCTCCAGCCTGTCGAAAAGCCCTGGCAGCCATGGTTTGGCGTCCCCGCACCAGCTCGGACGCAGGATAGGGTTCCCCAAGTGGCGTCAGGAATCGCTGCGGGGGGACCTGAGAGTAGAGGACTTGAGCCCTTCAGAAGCATCTCGGCCGGTGTTTTGGCACCGGCAGCGATCGATGAGAGCAAACCCATTCGGCCTGCGTCACCCCGCGGGCTTTTCGAAGATTCGCTTCGTTGCACTCGCTGGCGCCATTCCGCTACAATGCAGTATACCGAGGATGCCAGCAAGAATATACTATAAGTCCTCCTGTTTCGCAAACCTCACCCGGGGAACAAACTCCTCGCGGTCTGTCCCAGCCACGTCGGCAGTGCAATCCACTCCCCCTCAGGCCATTGAAAACCGGGTATGACCAGGGTACACTCCATCCCTGAAGGTCCACGTGACGCGTCAGGTGGAGCTGCCCACCTATCAAGTCGTTGGCCCGCCACGACTCTTGTCTTCGACGAGGAGGCGATCTATGGGAATAGGTGCGTGATAAGTCCCAGCGCTCAAGCGGAGAATAGGTGTCAACAAGGTAGGGAGGTATAACATGGAACTGGACAAAGCGTTGGAACCAACCCGAGAGTGGTACTGGATGGAGCTGGGCGGAGTCGGAAGGAAGATAGTCGAGGAGTTCTTTCCCATCAAGCCTGGTGAGAACGTCGTGGTCACAGCCGACACGATGTCCGATTGGCGAGTCGTTGAGGAGACGGTGAAAGCCATCTACGCTGTGGGCGCAATCCCCACCTTGGTTGTGCACCCCACGACCGAAGTGGCGACGGCCGAGCCTCCGGAACCAGTCACCGCCGCCCTTCAGGCGGCCGACGCCTGGATCGAGTTCAACGACTCGTATCTCCTCTACAGCAACGCCTGGAAGAAGGCCATGCAGGCGGGGGTGAGGTGCTTCACCTTGGGAGGAGATGTGGACAGTCTGGTAAGGATGGTAGGTCGGGTCAAGTACTCCGTCTTGGACAGCCTGGCCGACAAGTTAGTCGAGCTGTCCAACAAGGCTACTGAAATGCACATCACCAGCCCCTCAGGCACCGATCTCTGGGTCAGAGTCGACCCTAAAGGGTCCGAAGGCCACGTTTTGAAGGGCGGGGCAGAAGGTGGCATTAGCTTCGCCGGAACGGGCTCTACCCAGGTGCCGCCTGGCCAGGCTGGCTTTGGGCACGTGCCCGACAGCGTCGAGGGCACACTGGTCTTTGATGGTAGCATATACCCCCCTGCCGAGATTGGGGTTCTGCGAGAACCGGTGATCCTGGAGGTCCGGGAAGGCAAGATCACCAAGATCTCGGGTGCTCGGGAGGCCAGAACCTTCGAAAAGTGGCTCGCTAGCTGGAAGCACCCCGGGATGTACGAAGTGGCGCACTGCACCTATGGATTCAACCCCGGCGTGAAGCGGTGCAAGGGCGACATCGGTCACGACGAGAGGGTCTTTGGCTGCATGGAGTTTGGCATAGGGGTTGCTTGGGCGGATGCCCCTGGCCACACCGACGGCATCGTTTTGGAGCCCTCCGTATGGGCGGACGACGTCCAACTGGAGGAGCAGGGCGCGTACGTTCACCCGGAGTTGGCAGAGCTGGCCCGACAACTAGGAGTTGCCGGCTACTAGGACCTGCCGGCAGGCTATCCGCGCACTTCAGCGATCACACAAAAGGCTCCCAACACAAGGGAGCCAAGTGGTCCAACACCACGTGAGATTCAGTCGTCGGAGAACAGACACCGCTCTATAGGGCGGGTGGGATTTGAACCCACACCCGGGTTACCCCGGAACGGATTTTAAGTCCGTAGCGTCTTCCATTCCGCCACCGCCCCGCGCCTATTGTAGCCGAGCCCTCGGAGCGCCCGCAAGCCTCCCGCGGGGCGGAGGGCAATGGCACCAAGAATGGCCCGCAAAAAGACAGGTGGCCGACAGAATCTGCTCCATCCTATCGGCCACTCTCGCTCAGAGGTGACGGCCGGATTTGAACCGGCGATGGGGGTTTTGCAGACCCCTGCCTTGCCACTTGGCTACGTCACCTGGTTCTGTGGAGCGGAAGACGAGATTCGAACTCGCGACCCTCTCCTTGGCAAGGAGATGCTCTACCGCTGAGCCACTTCCGCTCGTGCAAAGGTGCCGAGGAGCAGAATCGAACTGCTGACACCATGATTTTCAGTCATGTGCTCTACCAACTGAGCTACCTCGGCTAGCTCATGCACCATTCTACACCACCTGCGCACGCGTGTCAAGGAAAAGCGAGGTGAGGGCCAGCACATGCCTCTTCGTCATACCTGCCGAGGATCCGACGCAGAGGGCGACCACCGTACAAGGGCTGGATTCAGCGAGGGAGGCAGCACAACTCCACGCTCCTCGATGCGTACCAGCCCCCATGGACCAGGGGTCTCCCCGACACGAAAAAG
>DATEXS010000397.1:0-13076 GCA_035256725.1 Anaerolineae bacterium | reverse complement strand
TTCATGCCTCGTTGAAGGGCGGTGCGAATGTGGGTCAGCCCGGGTTCCGCGGCCAGGTGGAGGTTGACCGGCGAGGCCTCGCACAAGACGTCGGCGTCGCGGCTGGCGACGAGATCGGCGGCGGTTTCGTTGGAGTTCCCCGCGCCAGGGTAGTCGGCGATGGTGCCTCCTGCCTGTTTGATGCTAGAGATCTTGGACGGGTCGAGACCTTCGGTGTCGTATGCCGTGCCGCGACTATCGGCGGCGCCGACGACCAGCAAGCGGAGCCCGTAGTCGGCCTCCAGGCAAGGACCTTTGTCGACGAGAATGTCACAGAAGCGGCGGCCCAGATTCCCCAGGCCCACGAGCAGGATACGTACTTCTTCGACCATGGCGGACCTCCCTCCACGGAGGCAGATAATGGTTGGGTAGGGGACAGTACTGAGGTTGCAGTATAGCCCAGCCTTCGGGCCGCGGCAAGCGGTGGCCCGGCTCACCCGGCTGCGTAGTGTGACTTGTGCTGGACTACCCCAGGTGGTAGAATGCTGACGGTACCCGCGTGCAGACAGTACTCCATCTCGAGGGGATCACTGTGGGAGCCTTGCCCGACTTCGACTCTGTTCGACAAGCGGCTCTGCGCATAGAGCCGTTCGTGCACCGTACGCCGGTGCTGTCCAATTCCAGCCTGAACCGCATGGTCAAGGCCGAGTTGTACTTCAAATGCGAGAACTTCCAGAAGGTGGGCGCCTTCAAGTTCCGAGGCGCCTGCAACGCGGTCTTCTCCCTCTCTGACCAAGAGGCGAGCCGGGGCGTGGGCACCCATTCGTCGGGCAACCATGCAGCCGCCCTGGCCCTCGCTGCCAGGTTGCGCGGGGTGCCAGCCTTCATCGTCATGCCCGCGAATGCCTCGGAGGTCAAGAAGGCTGCGGTAGCCGGATATGGGGCACAGATCTTCACCTGTGAACCGACCGAGGCTGGTCGCGCGGAGCGGATGGCCGAGGTCTTGAAGGAAACGGGCGCGACGTTCATCCATCCCTTCGATGATCCCCTGGTCATCGCCGGTCAGGGCACTGCGGCGCTGGAGCTTCTGGAGGAGGTGCCGGGGCTGGACGTGGTTCTGGCTCCTGTTGGTGGAGGGGGACTGTTGAGTGGAACCGCCCTGGCTGTGGCCGGGCTCTCTCCCGAGACCAGGATTATCGGCGCAGAGCCTGAGGCGGCGGACGATGCCTACCGCTCCCTGCAAGAGGGCAGGATCATCCCCTCCGTCAACCCGCAGACTGTGGCCGACGGCCTGCTCACGTCCCTTGGGGACAACACGTTTTCTATCATCCAGAGGCACGTGGAACAGATCGTGACGGTCAGCGAGGAGGCCATCGTGGCGGGGATGCGTCACGTGTGGGAGAGGATGAAGATAATCATCGAGCCCTCTGCCGCGGTGCCTGTGGGCGCTCTTCTGGAGGGGAAGGTCGATCTCGCGGGATTGCGCATCGGCGTGATTCTGTCGGGAGGAAACGTGGATCTGGACAAGCTGCCCTGGATGCGCCGCTAGGCATAGTCAGCGTCGGTGACTCTACAGCCCCTCTGCCCCGGGGGCGTAGACCACAACTGCCAGCGTCAGTAGGGCAGCGGGGGGGACGACTGGAAGCCAGAGGAACGAGGAGCGGGGCGGCGCGCGGAAGCGGTAAGCTTGGGCTGCCCTCTCGCGCTCGTGCTCACGGAGCTTGGCCTGGAGCAACTCGTCCAGTTTCTGTACGGTGACAATCCTCCGCCAGTCGCTGCGGCCCTCACTCTATGGCAAGGTACTCGCCGAACACATCCATGCCCTGGCACCACGGGCATGCTGGCAAGGTTCATCCTGCTCAGGCGCTGTATGCACTTCTCACCCCCGCCAGGGCCGTCAAAGACGTTCTACGATCTTGGTCCGGTAGTCGGGGAAGTAGCGACCGATGACTAGCAAGTCGAAGGAGCCCAGTATGGACTCCTTGGGCTCACGCTCCAGTAGGAACCGAAAGGACTCTCTCACCAGTTCCTCGGGGCTTGCCTTGCCGCCCACCAGGTCTCGGTAGTCGCTCTTCTTGAGGGTGACGCGATGTCGGGTTTCACCCGATGCCTCTCGGACGGTTACCCGGAACTCGTAACTGTCGTCTTTCTCTGTGATCTGAACGTTGATCTCGGTCATGATACAGGTGAATCTCGCCTCCGTCGGTGTGTTGAGACAGGGCACGCCTCCTACTCAGCACAGCCCGGGTGTACGCGTTTCACGGGCCAACTCCGATAACATCTCGTGGCCGGGCCAAACTGGACCGCGCCAGGAGATTATCAGGGCTGGGGGATGTGGAGATCCGCAGAGCCGTGGGGTGAGATCTTGACCTGAGGCTCGTTCTCCTCGATCAGCTCTCTGACCACAGCCGCCCATTTCACCTTCTTGCGAACCAGATGGATGTGCTCTTCGTCCCTGACCCATGGCTGGTAGAGGCTCTCGCCGCCGCCAGCGGCCAGAGCCGGACCTGGCTCAAACTTGAAATAGCAGGGAGCGCAGATCCTGGCCACCTCCGGTGCGTCGTAGAACCTGTTGAATCCGCCGAAGGAGATAGAGGTGTAGATGTAGAAATCCAGCGGTAAACTCACCGCTTTGCGGATGGCAGCCAACTGGGGCAAGGTCAGGTCTCCGGGCGGGTTGAAGGAGCTGGCCCCCAAGTCCTCGAGGAGTCTACCGCCGGCGGCTGAGCTGTGCGAAGTCCACACGGAGATCTTGATGGCCACGTCCGAGGGGAAGTTGCCCTGCTGCTGCATGCGGCTGATCAGCCACAGCAGTCCCTCGTCCACCAGCATGAAGCCCCGGATGCCGGCATCGTACATGCGCATCATGTCGGCGATCACCTTGCGCAGCTCATCGGAGCCGCGATGGTGCATGCCGGCTCGCATCCCCTCCGAGGAGGCATACTGCCTGCCGATGTCCCATCCGGTGCGGGGACCGGGCACGGCTATGACTTCCATCTGGTCCTCAGCGGCCATCTGAGCGAAGTCCCGTAGCTCCCCCTTGTCGAAGAGGGTGCCTCCCTGAACCAGGGAGATCAGCCTGTGGACGGGGACATCTCTCTTGCGTCTCTCCTGGATGAGAGCTTCCAGGACCGCGGGCCCCTCCACCCCGGAGATTTCGACGCGATAGGAACCACCGTCGGGGAAGAGCTTCTGACTGGTGGGGAGGTCGTAGGCATCCCGTCCGGGAATCCCTGCCTCCTCCATGTACTGAGATACCTCTTCCATTCTCATCCCACAAGACCCCCTGACATTGTTGGATAGCGGGAGAACTGACTAGTTGTCTCTGGCCTGACAATATCACATGATGTGCTTGCTGCACCAACTCGTCACGCGCGGTGCGCTGCCGATCCCGTGCTCCAGCGTGTGCAGGGGAAGGAGTCACACTGCTTCGAGCAGCAACGCAGGCTCCCTGCGGAGGTCAACTCTCCTCCGAGGGACTGTGTGGACTACTCAGTCAGCGGTGCCGCTGGCAACTCGGGGTGCGAATTTCTGGAGATGTCGAAGTCAGCGACCTTCCCCCATCTCTCCACCCGGCTGTAGCGTTTTTCCCTGGCACGAAAGTGGACCAGGATGGGCGGCGCGTGCAGACTGCCGTCACTCGCCAGCGGCTGCAAGAACCTAGTCACCTCCAGCCTTCGCGGTTTCGTCTCCAGCCCCGGCCGTCGCAGCCAGAACCGCGCGCGCGTTGTGCAGAGCGCTCTGGTATGGTCTATCGGCGCTGGCGACGTGATCGCTGGGAGGCTCCTGCGATCTAGCTTCCACCATCAGTCGGAGCTGGTTATGGGCATAGAGTACGTCTCTGGCCTGGGGGCCGATCATGCCCACCAGCCGGGCCCACAGTTCGCTCAGAAGTCTCTGGGCCTCATCGGGGGCGCCACTCTCCGCCAGTATGGCAGCCAGGTCTTCGATCAGGTCGTCGTCGATGAGGGCCGTGAGAAAGTCAATCAGGCTACGCTCGGCGTATGGCCCGGCGAGCTTTCCAAGTGCGGCACGGCGCTGGTTGCGGGGCAGCTGGGCCAGTCGGTGGACTGCTGCGGTCTCCGCCGGGCCGCACATCTCCACAACCTCTCTCAGGAACTTCTCTCGCTTCATCTCTGATGCAGCGGTGAGGCCTCACCCGTGCGTGCCGGTCAGTCTGGCTGGCCAGGCACATGACGCCGCGTGATGAGGCCTGCGCACAACAGGCTCATCGTCACGAAGGCGATGAGCCTGTTGGTATGGTGCGGGCACGCTCGGTCTGGATCGCAGATGGGTCCATGCGTGTGCAATACCTCTCCGCTACAACCGACTATACCACCCTGCCTGCGAGAAAGCAAACGGCTCTGCCCTCTTCCCCTGTGCGAGGCGGCCCAACCACGCCCTTGGGGTCCATCATCAAGCCTGTCGGCGGACCCTGGCTGCCGCGCCTGAGCGCGAGCGGGCAATAGGGCAGCGCCCTGCCAATCCCTGTTCACCGCTTTGTTCACAACGAACGAGGATGACCAGCGGATGTCTCCCGCCTCGTTGGACCGCCCTGCGTATAGTTGGCGTTCTCGGTGCCCTGGTGATACAATTGCCTGGGTCACGTCACACCTTATCCAGGCGCGTCTCAGGGCGGCAGGCAGGCTTTGGAAGGTATTGAGTCGCCGATGATGGAACTCACCGTGGTACCGGCGCACAGCGGCCACGTGACCAGCGTACTCTTCAGCCTCGATGGCCAGATCCTCATCTCGGCCGGTATGGACAAGCTCGTGAAGCTGTGGGGCGCAGCCTCCTGGGAGTTGTTGCGCACACTCGAAGGACATCAGAATAGCGTCAATACTCTCTCTATGTCTCCTGATGGTCAGTTGTTGGCCTCTGGCTCCACGGACACTACGGTCAGGCTGTGGTCCTTTCCCAATGGCGAGCTTCTGAACACCCTGAGTGGGCACAAGAAGACCGTGGCTTCCGTGAGAGTGTCTCCCCAGGGGTCGATCCTCGCCAGCGCATCTTATGACAGCTCGATCCGGCTGTGGTCACTTCCGACAGGTGAGGAGTTGGCCGTCCTGAAAGGACACAGCAAGAATGTGACCGCCCTGGCCTTCTCTCCAGACGGGGCGACGTTGGCCTCGAGCGGGCTGGGCAACGACATATTGCTGTGGTCTCTACCCCAGGGCGAACTCAAGAGCACGCTGCGAGGTCACGAGGTGGCGGTGGGCTCCCTTGACTTCTCTCCCGACGGACGCTATCTGGCCTCCGTTGGGTACGAGAAGGTGGCGACGCTGTGGTCCACCAAGGATTGGCGGCCGGTGAAGAACCTGTCCTTGCCAGCGACGCCTGGCTTTTTGGCTTTCTCCCCCGACGGCCGGACTCTTGCCACTGGGATGGACCACAGGGTGCTGCTGTGGTCCGTGGAGGAGGGCGGCATTCTCCACGATTTGCCGGTGGAGGTGAAGGGAGTCTACCAACTCTCCTTTTCGCCCGAGGGCAGATGGCTCGCCCTGGCTGCCGCCGACGGTAAGGTTCGCATCTGGACAGTGCGGTAGAGAGCACGGACAAGATTGATGATGGATCCGCGCGAGTACTACCTGCAACAGAGCGCGATTACTGACCCTGGCGAACATGCCCCGCTCCTGGATGACCTACCCAGTGATATCGGGGGCCTGTGCTCTATGGTGAGAGGTCTGGTTGTTCACCATCTGCGCGGGGAGAGACCCTCTGCAATATCCGTATCCGAGGAGAGACGACAGGAGTTGGACACCTGCTTTGTCTCGGACATGCTGGAACGTATCGTCGAGCTGGATCATCGTCCGCTGACAGAGCCAAGGCCACCCGAGAAGCGACTGGTGGGTTGTTGCCGGGATTTTGCCGTGCTGCTGTGTGCCACGGCCAGGCACAAGGGGATACCTGCCCGCGTCCGCTTTGGTTTCACCGCCTGTCCGAACGACGGCTTCAAATACGACCATGTGGTCACGGAGTGATGGGGTGCCTCTGAGCGGCGCTGGGTTCTGGTCGACCCCGAGGTGGTCGATGGTGAGTTGGCCGGATTACTGGAGATCTACGAGGCCCACCCCGGTTTGAGGGCGCCGGACCTGGATCATGGCGGTGGACCGAAGCGGAGCTTGCCGGAGTTATCCCCCGGCCTCTTGGGGCGGAGCCGGTCGGCCACGCTGGTTTTCCAACCTCGGCTGCCGTGGCGTTGACAATAGAGCGGTCAGGCGACCGGGATCAGCCCGGCGGTAGATCAATGGTGGGTGAGGGGTAGTAGCATGTCAGACAAAGAGGTGACTGAGATGGAGGATCGCAAGATGATTCTACTGGAGGGCAACATCGGCGCTGGCAAGAGCACTCTGGGCAGGACACTCGCGGAATCCGGGTTGTTCGCTTTCATCGAGGAACCTGTGGCGATCTGGCAGAAGGGATTTGCGGCCAACCTACTGGATGCCTTCTATAGTGACATGAAGCGCTGGGCGTTCACCTTTCAGATCACAGCCTTCGTCACCAGGGCCAAGACCTGGAAGGAGGTGCTTGCGCTCACCAATCATAGCCGGGTGGTCCTCGAGCGGTCCATCTTCACCGATCGATACGTGTTCGCCAAGAACAGTCATCAACTGGATGGCATGAGCGACGTGGAATGGGAGGTGTACTGCGGCCTTTGGGATTTCCTGGTCTCTAACTACTGTGTGGAGCCGGACTGTATCCTATACTATCGCACACCGGCGGAGACATGCGTGGGACGTATGAAGACCAGGGGGAGAACCGAGGAGAGTGCGGTGAGCCTGGAGTATCTTCGCTCCCTGGAGGCCCTACACGACGAATGGCTACTACACCATCCCCGGGCGATCACCCTCGACGGCTCCCGAATATGGCGGGCCGAGGAGGTCTGCAAGCTGATGTCTCCTTACTTGCAGGATGAACGCGAGTAAGGGTATGACCTGGGACAGAGGATGCGGACGAAGGCCATTCTCTGCTTGCGGCGTAACCACCGTTTCTTTGCCATGCGGGAAGGCGAGGCCCTGATGTTTGCCTCTCTCGCTCGGTGGCGTGTTGTTTTTGTTCAGCGGTTGGGGTACAATGTGGCCGCTGTCGAATAGGACAGAACAGCGGCCCTGACCGTGTCACCTGCCGCTGTCCACAGGGACCTGTCATAGGCCGAAATGGCGCAGTAGCACCGTAAAAGGAGGGGGGTGATACATCGATCGGAGTAATCGTGCACAAGTCTGACATCCAAGGACGATTGCTTATACACTATCCCATGGAAAGGGAGGAAAAGATGAAGAAGTGGATGTTGCTTACGATCAGTATTCTGATGGTTCTGTCGACGGTAGTGGCGGCCTGTGGCCCCACTACTCCGGCAGAGCCAACGCAACCACCCGAGGAGTGTACTCTGCGGGTGGGCATGGTGTCGGACATCGGTGGAGTCGACGACGCCAGCTTCAACCAGAACACCTGGGAAGGCCTGGTCATGGCCGAGGATCAACTGGGGGTTTGCTCCCAGTTCATCGAGAGCCAGGCGCAGGCGGACTATGAGAAGAACATCACCGAGTTCGCCGAGCAAGGCTACGACCTGATCATCACCGTGGGCTATCTGCTAGGAGACGCCACGGCTAAGATGGCTGCGGAGTATCCCGATGTCAAGTTCGGCATCGTCGACTACGCGTATGACCCCGGCATCCCCAACGTGGTGGGCATCGTCTTCGCCACGGATGGGGCTGCCTTCATGACCGGCTACCTGGCCGCTGCCTGGGCTGACCTCCAGGACCCGGAGGATCCCGCGGTAGGCTACGTAGCGGGCATGCAGATCCCGACCGTGGAGATCTTCGTGGCGGGCCACACTGCGGGGATCGCCTACTACAACGAGAAATACGGCAAGGACGTCCAGTTCAGCGGCACGTACGTAGGCGACTTCGAGGCCCCGGATGAGGGCAAGACCCAAGGGCTGTCGCTGATAGACGAGGGTGCGGATGTGATCCTGGGCATCGGTGGCAAGACAGGTAACGGCGGCCTCGTGGCGGCCAAGGAGCGTGGGGTATGGGGCGTCGGTGTGGACGTGGACCAGTACAACACGCTGCCGAACGAGAAGGACATCCTGATCACGTCTACTATCAAGCGCCTGGACATGGCCGTGCTGGGCACAGTTCAGTCTGTGGTGGACGGCACTTTCGCCGGTGGCGGAGTGTATGTGGGTACCCTGTCCAACGGCGGCGTGGGCATGGCGCCCTACCACGACTATGAGGGACAGATCCCCGAGCAGATCGTGACGGATCTCGAAGAGATCCGGCAGGGGCTCATCGATGGCACGATCGAGACTGGCTGGGAAGGCTAGCCTCAGTCTCTCAGCACGTAGCAGGGGCGGTGCTGGGATCTAGACCCAGCACCGCCCGTTCTGGAGGCAGCGGGTTGATGGAATCAACTGGTTATCCTCGAGGCGCCTGATTCCGAGGATCCGCTGGCTCGGGAGGGACCGACGATGGGGCCGATCTTGGAAGTCCGCAACGCGACCAAGCGCTTCCCCGGGGTGCTCGCCAACGACCGCATCAGCTTCTCTCTCAACCAGGGGGAGATCCTGGCCTTTCTGGGGGAGAACGGTGCTGGCAAGAGCACCCTGATGAACATCCTCTACGGGCTCTACACGCCCGACGAGGGTGAGATCGAGGTTAGGGGAACAAAGGTCCAGATCGAGGACCCCAACGATGCCATTCGTCTGGGCATCGGCATGGTCCACCAACATTTCCAGTTGGTGCCCGTTTTCACCGTCGCCGAGAACATCGTCATGGGCACCGAGCCGACGAGGCCCTCCTTCTCCTGGCGCACCCTGGGGCTCGCGGGCGCGGCGGCTGCCCTGCTATTCTTCGTGGGCGGCATCTTTGCTCTGGAAGGCCCGATGCAGTGGCTGCTGGGGGCGGCCGCAGGCGGTGCCGCGGTCGCCGGGCTCTTTGCCCTGGTGCTATTGCTCGGCCGGTTGACCAGGCTTGGTTTCAGATTCTATTTCCCCATTACTGCTCTGGGGAGTTGCGCGGTCCTAGTCGCCTTGGGCCTTTGGCGAGGGGCGGCTGGACAGATGTTATTGTTCCTCCTGCCGGCGATCCTCTTCTCCGCCGCCTCCTATCCCGCGCTGAAGGTGATTCTGACCGCCCTGGACCAGCGCGCCGCGGCGCAGCGTATCCGGGAGCTCTCGGAGCAGTACGGACTGGCGGTAGACCCCGATGCCGTGGTGGAGAATATCCCCGTCGGCGTCCAGCAGCGGGTAGAAATCATCAAGATCCTCTATCGGAAGGCTGAGATCCTCATCCTGGATGAGCCAACGGCCGTGCTCACCCCTCAGGAGACTGAGGAGTTGTTCGAGATCATGCACTCCCTCGAGGCCGAAGGTAAGTCCATCATCTTCATCACCCACAAGCTCAAAGAGGTGATGACCGTCGCTGACCGTGTCATTGTCCTGCGTGACGGCCAGGTAGTGGGCGAGACGACGCCGGCGGAGACGACGCGGGAACAGCTCGCGCAGATGATGGTCGGCCGTGAGGTGGAGCTCGTGGTAGAGAAAGGACCAGCTTCACCTGGCGAGGTGGTGCTGGAGGTCACTGGACTGACCGGCCAGGATGTTCGCCATCAGACGGTCCTACGCGGCATAGACCTCTTCGTGCGAGCGGGGGAGATCCTTGGCGTTGCTGGTGTCCAGGGCAACGGCCAGACAGAGTTGGTGGAGGTGCTCACCGGGCTCCGTGCGGCCACCGGAGGTGTGGTGCGCATCCTGGGAGAGGACGTGACTAATGCCGCGCCTCGCCGGATCACCGAGTTAGGTGTAGCTCACGTCCCCGAGGATCGGCAACGCGATGGTCTGGTCTTACCTTTTCCCGTCTACGACAACCTGGTCCTCTCCACGTACTATCTGCCGCCCTTCGCCGACGGGCCTGCGGTACAGTTCGACGAGGTTTATGACTACGCAGAGAGGGTCGTCGAACAATTCGACGTGCGGACCCCGAGCATAGCGCTACCGGCGCAGAACCTGTCTGGCGGAAACCAGCAGAAGCTGATCGTGGCTCGCGAGTTCTCCCGACCCATCAGGCTGCTCATTGCTGCGCAGCCGACCCGGGGCTTGGACGTGGGTTCGGTGGAGTACATCCACCAGCAACTGGTCCGGAAGCGTGACGATGGTGTTGCCGTACTCCTAGTGTCAGCGGAATTGGATGAGATCATGGCGCTCTCGGACCGCATTGCCGTGATGTACGAGGGCCGGATAGTGGGAACCATGGACGCCGACAAGGTTACCCGTGAAGAGTTGGGCTTGATGATGGCTGGAGCCCGGGTCGAGGAGAAGAAGGGGGAAGCGGCCGTTGAGTGAGGAACGCGCCTCGGCTGATCTGCGCAAAAGGATAGCCGGCCTGCCGCTGTGGGTGCGGCTGGTGACCGTTGCCATCCTGGCAGTGGTGGCGGCGCTGCTGAGTAAGTGGTTGGTCCTGCTGCTGCTGGTAGCTTTGGGGCTGTGGCCCATCACAGTGCTGCTGGGTCTGGCGGCGGTGGCGGTCTATTCCATCGGGCATGGTGGGCTAAGCTGGATGCGCACCTGGCTGGGCGCACGGGCACGTGACCTGGCGATACCTTTGCTCTCTATCTTCACCGCGCTACTGATCGGGGCCTTAGTGATCATCTTCACCGATCAGGCGGTCTACTCGGCCCTTGGTGCGAGACAGTTCGTCGAGGCGGCACGGTTGGGTTTGGGCAACCTGGCTACCGCCTATGGGGCCCTATACCAGGGTGCTTTCGGCGACCCTTCGGAAATACTGGGGGCTCTACGCAGTGTTCTTGCGGGCGCGGGGCTCCAGCCGCTGCTCTCGTCGGTTCGCGGGCCGAGTGGCAGCATGGTCCAGTCGGTGCCTTACATCTTCGCCGGCCTGGCTGTGGCCTTGGGCTTCCGTGCAGGGCTGTTCAACATCGGCGTCGAGGGTCAGATCGGCGTCGGTTGGATCGCGGCGGTGATTGTAGGGTTCTCGATCACGGGGCTGCCTTGGTTCATACATCTACCTCTCTGCATTCTGGCGGCGGCCGTGGCAGGTGGTTTGTGGGCAGCGGTGGCTGGTTTCCTCAGGGCGCGAACCGGTGCCCACGAGGTGATCACCACCATTATGCTCAACTACATCTCTTTCCGCTTGAGCGAATGGTTGCTGTGTGGTCCTCTCGAGTTCACCAACGGCACTTGCCGAACCAAGGAAATCGCAGAAAGTGCCTACCTGCCGCGGTTTCTGGGCCACCCTGTAACACTGCACTGGGGGTTCGTGTTGGCTCTGGGGGCGGCGGCGGCGGTTGGCTGGTTCTTGTTCAAGACCACCTGGGGCTATGAACTGCGTACTGTGGGCGCCAACCCCAGCGCGGCTCGCTACGGCGGCATGAGTGTGACCAAGACCTGGGTACTGGCCATGTTCCTCAGCGGTTGCCTGGCAGGACTGGCAGGCGCGAGCCAGGGTCTTGGCATCACGCACAACGTGGCTCTTGGCTTTCAGGCAGGATACGGCTTCGACTCCATTGCCCTGGCTCTCCTGGGCAAGAGCCATCCGCTGGGGGTGGTGGCGGCCGCCATCATCTTCGGCGTGCTTCGGGCAGGGGCTGCGCGCATGCAATCGGTGGCGGGCGTTCCCTCGGAGATTGTACAGATCGTTCAGGCGCTGGTTATCGTATTCATCGCTGCGCCAGCTATCATCCGAGCCATCTACCGGTTCCGTGAAGAGCGTCGAGAAGAGGCCGAGTTGGTAGTCTTCTCCCGAGGCTGGGGGGCGTAAGGGAGGGAGACATGGCAGTTCAAGTGCGAACCGCAGAAGCTTCGAAGATGCCAGCCGTCAGCAGGCGAGAGATACTCGCCACCCTGCTGTTCCTGCTGTTGGGCGCCGCGATTCTGGCGCTGGGCGGTTTGGGGACCCAGCCTGGGGATCACTCCACCTTCACCGACCAGATGCTGGGGACTCTCTTTTCTCTCCCTTCCAAGAACACGCTATATGTGATAGGCATCCTGTGCTTCTTTTTGGCCGGCCTGAGACTGTACCGGGTGATCGCTTCCCTGCGGATGGCGGTGAGCTTCACTTTGGTCTTCCTCGCGGTTTTTGCCTTCCTGGTGTGGATGACCAGCGGCACCACGCTGAACCTTCCGGGAATGGTCCAGAGCACACTGAGGGCTGCCACCCCCTTGACCCTTGGTGCGATGTGCGGGTTGCTGTGCGAGCGGTCAGGAATCATCAACATCGCCATCGAGGGGATGATGCTTTTCGGCGCTTTCGCTGGTGTTGCTTTCGCCGCGCTCTTTGGCAACCTGTGGATGGGATTGCTGGCTGCCTGTCTCATCGGAGGGGTGATGGCGGCAGTCCACGCCGTGCTTTCCATCAAATACAAGGTTGATCAGATCATTTCGGGGACGGTGATCAACATCCTGGCGGTTGGGGCCACGCGATTCCTGAACATCCGCGTGTTGGAACCAGCGGGTTTGAGTACACCAGGTCACTTCGAGACCATTCCCATCCCTTTGCTGTCCAAGATCCCCATCATCGGGCCGATCCTCTTCGACAATCAGCCCACCGTGTACCTTATGCTCATCCTGGTGGTGGTGGTCAACTTCGTGGTCTTCTTCACGCCTTGGGGTCTGCGCATGCGAGCCTGTGGTGAACATCCTCGCGCCGCTGACACGGTGGGCGTGCACGTCAACCAGATGCGCTACATCAGCGTGATCATCGGTGGGCTGATTGCAGGCATCGGTGGAGCATACTTCTCCCTGGGCGAGGTCGGCACTTTCGAGGACGGCATGACGCGGGGGCAGGGCTTCGTGGCCCTGGCAGCCATGATTTTCGGCAACTGGAACCCCATCGGTGGCTTCGCTGCGGCCCTGCTATTCGGCTTCGCCAACGCCTTGCAGGTCAAGATGCAGATCCTTCAGCCTGTATTGCCCCTGATCAACGTGCCCATTCCCCCCGAGTTCTTGCAGATGGCGCCCTACATATTGACCATCATTGTGGTGGCGGGAGTCGTGGGACGTGTACGGCCGCCGGCGCAGGAAGGGAAGCCTTACGAGAAGCAATGACCTGCGCCCCCCGTGTGTCCCTGGCGTAGTGCGCCTG
>DATEXS010000396.1:0-2627 GCA_035256725.1 Anaerolineae bacterium | reverse complement strand
GAGCCGTGACAGGGGTCTCGTGCGCCACCTTGATCTCCGGCCTGGGGTTCATCACCCCGTCCCGCAACCCCTCCACGTACCTCCTGGCTCGCGCCACCCCGTGGGAATCGATCCCTCGCAGATCGGCCGAGACCAGCACCTCTGCCGTCACCCGAGCGTCCTCCTGGGGAACACCCAACTTGGCTAGCGCCGTCGCGACGAACTCCGTCAACACCATGTGACTTACTCTGCCGCCCATCCTCCATCCTCTCCCCGACGCCCGGCCGCAGGTACCAGGGATGTGAAAGCCAACGAGCGTCGCGCAACGGGCGTCCGGTCTGGGCTCTCTCTACCTAGTGTTCAGATGATCCGGGCCTCGTGTGGCAATCGACCCTGCCCACGAGCAATTGTTGAACGCGTCTCGAAGGCTGCTAGAGGGGATTGTATCACCGCCATTGTGGAGGCGAAAGGAGAGGCACCGGTGGACGCCGACGTGATGCCAAAACCACGCGGAAGCAAGGATCATGGCAGGGGCTGAGCCAGCCACGGACCTGCAAGGTTGACCAAAAGACGAAGCGCCCCCTCAGCAAAGGGAGCGCTTTCTATTCGTTCTGAAGTTGTATTCAGGACCGCCAGCCCGGAGGCTGCGCGTACGATGACGTCCTTGTCAGCACTTGTCTTTGAAAGGTGGGCACGCCGCCCGCGGCACGCCCTTCCAAAGGGGATCTGCTACAGCTCCTGGCTCCGCAGCCGGCCGCTCAAGACCATGGCCCCCGCCACCAGCACCGCCATGCCCAGCAGCGCACCCGGGATCAACAGCACCGCTGCCAAAGAGCCAGCCGGCGATGTCGCGGAGAAGTTGTTCAGAGTCACCGCCGTGGTCTGCTCGCAGTCGAGAGCTGGCCCGTAGATAGAGGCCTCGTAAGTCGTGAACTCCTTCGGGGCTAGGTTCAGCCCTCTCGTCAGGACTCCTGACACCGAGGCTAACAGGCTTGCGCCTCGCATCAGGAGAGCGGACCCCCCTCCACCCGTCTTGATGGCCACGGTGATTCCATCCGCTTCCACGGCGTGGTTGCCCTCGACGGTGAAGTAATAGTTGCGAGTCTCCCCCTCAACGAAGGTATCGTTGAACTTGATGCCGAAGACACCAGTAGTCGGGTCCTCATTCACCTCGATGTTGCCGGTATTCCACCAGGACACAAGTGCAGTGAAATCTGTCCACTCGCCAGCGTCAACGACGCTGCAGCAGGCCCCCAGCTCGAAGACCAGGTGGCTGATGGCATTCGCTTCTAGCGGCGAGCTGACCGTATAGTACCAGGTAGAGTATCCCGCGTTTGGATAATCATACCGCATGGTCACGAAACTGACGTCATACGGCCCCACCGGAACTGCCAGAGCCGGCGCCGCGGTCAACACCGCCAGGCTCAACACCATCAACACACCGACAAGTATCCTTCTCCCTTTCATATTGGTCCTCCCTATATCCTCTGATGGGCAACCAGGTCCGAGAGCTTACCCGAATCTGCGCCTTTGTTCTCCGGTCATGGTTGACCCTGATCTACCGTTCCCGACGGGCTGACAAGCCATCCCGTCCCTTTGGTCGAGCATCCCAGCGTGCTTCGCCAATAAAAGAAAGCCGAGCCGCCAGAACCCTTCGGCAGCCCGGCTATCCACGCACGCTAACCGCCCGTGCACTGGACCCGATGGCTTTGCGCCCCTCCTGGTAAGGAAGGTTGCCTTTTTCGGGATTCCCCTATGGCATCATCTGCACACAAACAAAACCGGCCACACCTCGTAGCCGGTTGCACCATTGGCTCCTCGTCGCTCAGGTGCCCACACTAGCACGACGATTCATCGCCTCTACGCAGATGGCAGGCAGGTTCATCCCCCGCCTACTACATATTGTAGGGCAGCCCCCTGGGATATGCAAGCCTACGCCCGCCGATGGCGGTTAAGATTCGGTTAAGACCGTCTGCCGGGCGTGCGCGCCGGTGCTGTCGCGCGGGTGCCGCCGTCGCTCGAAGAGGTAACCGAAGCCCCGCACGTTCAAGATGTGGACCGGCCTCTCTGGAACAGGCTCGATCTTCTGCCGCAGGTTGTGAATATGAACCTTCAGGAGACTGCGCGCCTCCTCGGTGGAGCAGTCATAGCCTTGAGCCTGTCTCACCAGGTTGCGATAGCTGATGGCTCGCCCGGAGTTACCGAAGAGGCAGCGTAGTATCTCGAACTCAGTGGGGGTCAGCTTCACTGGCTCGCCCCCAACCCTGACCTCACGCGCGAAGAGGTCTATGGCCAGAGTGCCGATATCGTACTTCCTCTCCAAGCCTGGTCGGGCCAGGCCTGCACGTCGCAGCAGCGCATACAGTTGCGCCAGCAGGACCTCTCCGGTGCAAGGGCTGAGAATATGCGCATCCGCCCCTAGATCCAGACACCGGGCCAGAGTTGCACCCTGCTCCCTGCTCCCCAGCACCAGCAGCGGCACCATCATCCGTTCTCGGATCTGCGCACACAACTGCACCTGCCAGTCCCCCGGCGCAGCTATGCTTACGATCATCGCGTCCGGAGGTCGGCGGTCGAGTTCGTGAAGAGCCTCAGTTTCGCTGATGGCCATCGAGGTCGTCATCTGCTCGCCTAGCAAGATCGCGGCA
>DATEXS010000395.1:0-2060 GCA_035256725.1 Anaerolineae bacterium | reverse complement strand
CTGGCAGGCTGAGATGATGGCTGTGGCACCTGTGGCCGTGGCTTGCTCCATGCGGCGCTCGGCTATGTCTTCCGTCACGTCTGCTTCCCACATCGCCACGTCGCCACCCCCGCCACAGCAGAGGGCGTTTTCCCGATGGTTGCGCATCTCTTTGAAGGTTATCCCGGGGACACTATTGATAATGAAGCGGGGATCATCGTAGACCCCGCTCTTGCGACCAAGGTCGCACGGATCGTGATAGGTCACAACCCAGTCCAACTCGTTCAGCTCGATTTGGCCTTGCCGAATGAGTCTGGCCAGCAGTTGGCTGGCGTGGAGCACCTCAAAGCCAAGGCCATCGTTGACGTATTGGGGATAGATGTGATTCCAGGTGTGATAACAGGAGGGACAGGTGGTCACCAGGTACCTGGGCTCCACAGCCCTGGCCTGGTCGATATTGTGCCGCGCCAAGTCGGCGACCTCGGCTTCCAGACCAGCACCGTAGAGCGGATATCCACAGCACCACTCCTCGGCTCCCAGGTTGGTGTAGGTCACTCCCGCTTGCTCCAGGATCTGGACCAGGGACTGGGGGATACTGTAGGCCATGGGGTACATGGCGCCCACGCAGCCAGCAAAGAGAAGGACATCGGCCCGGCCCCGCCGGACGTCTCTAAGCTGCTCGGGGACCGGCTCCAGATTCTCGCTCCAGACCAGGCGGCCTTTGTTGTCCTCACGAAGGATGTTGTAAGTGGTTTGTACGGACTCCCTCAACTGCTGCAGTGTGGCGGGCAATTCGAGGCCTTCTGCAATAGCCCATCTGCGCAGGTTCAACATGGTGTCGCTGGTGATGATGCCGCGGGGACAGCGCACTGTGCAAGCGTAACACTGGGTGCATAGCCAGAAGGTGCGGCTATTGACCAACTCCTCTCTTTTCCCCATGTGCATCAAACGCCAAAGCTCTCGCGGGGCGTAGTCCATCAAGTGGCCGGACGGGCAGGAGACGCTACAACTGCCACACTGGATGCAGGTCAGCATCTTGCGCCAATTTGGCTCGATCTGCTTGATGAGTTCACGATCCATCTCGTCTAGAGCCACGGTCCCTTCGTCGCCCATACTGCAATACTCCTCACTGTCAAGAACGGTAGTAAGTGGTCAACGCCATCCGAGAAGCCCCTTCTGCTGTGGGCTGGTTCTTCCCTCGGACCTCACCACATCGTTTCCTCGGAGCCCTCGCCGAGAAATCGGTCCAGTATCTTCATAAGGACACTGCGCTGCACTGGTTTGGTGATCCAGCCATCGATGGGTACTTCGTCCTCTGGGAATTCGGCAGCGTGAGGGCTGGTAGCGATAGATGAGACCATGATGATGGGCAAATCCTCTAGAGTGGGGTCGCCCTTGATCTCGCGGGCGACGTCCACGCCCTCCAAAGTGGTGGCCATCATCACGTCCAACAACACGAGGTCCGGCGGCTCACTCTGACGCACCATGTCCAACGCCTCGTCGCTGTTCTTAGCTATGGCTACTTCGTATCCCTCGCCCTCCAACATCCTGCGCATAATCACCTGGAAATCAGGATCATCGTCCACCACGAGTATCCTTGCCATATCTTCCTCCCCACCCTCTCTAGCGCAGTCTCCACCGCCCGATGTCTTTCTGGAAAGGCCGCTTTCTCCCATCTAGATTATACACCAGCAAGGTCCAAATCAGGTCCGAATTTGGTCCTAGGGAACGCCTGACCTTGGGTCAGAGTGCCCCTCGCAAGAAGCGAAGGTTCTGCGCACTAGAAATGGCCGGGAGCTCCTTGCTGCATGACCACTGCGCGACCCCAGATGCTGCCCGACGCTTGAACGGGATGGGATCTGCTACAGGTCCCAGCCTGAGGGAGATCCTCAACGCAATTGCTGGCGGCGGAACCACGCTTCAGTGACTCTGTTTGTCCCCCTACTGTCTTTCTTTGACCAGTTGCTCGACCACGGAGGGGTCGGCGAGGGTGGTGGTATCGCCGAGTTCTTCTCTGCCTTCGGCGATAGCTTTGAGGATACGTCTCATGATTTTACCGGATCTAGTTTTGGGCAGGGCAT
>DATEXS010000394.1:0-3561 GCA_035256725.1 Anaerolineae bacterium | reverse complement strand
ACAAGGGAATACTGACCGTCGTGCTGGTTGTGGCTCTCTTCTCCGTGGCCTGTAGCCTCTGCCCGCTCTGCGGTGTCCTGGGACTGGGAGACGACCCCGGGGTCGCCAAGCACTGGGAGAACGAGGAGTTATCCTTCGACTACCCCGGGGACTGGCGGACTCTCTCGGAGATCTGGAGACAACCGGCGGACATCGGGGTCGCAGATCCCGGGACTGCAACCCCCTGGGAGAAGTACCTGACCTCGGTGAGGATCGAGGAGCAGGCGCTGCCGGAGGGTTCAACCCTGGAGGCGGTCTTTGAGGAGACCGACCCCCAGGCTGAGCGCGCGATCTCAGAGGGCACGACCACGGTGGACGGTGCTGTGGCCTACGAAAGAATCTATGAGAAGTTCCACGGAGAACCCCTGCGCAAGATCAGGGAGGTCTGGCTGGAGAAAGAGGGCACCATCTACATCATCTCCTGCTGGTCCACGCCCGGGCACTTCGAAGAGGCCCAGTCCGATTTCGACCTCATCGTCGGGAGTTTCCATGTGAAGTAGCCTGTTCTGTCGACGGGCAAGGGATCTTCGGATCCCCCCAGAGAAGAGGTTATGCACGGCCGCGGGGTCACATGCCATTGTCGCATGCAGGGCCAGCGCAGCTATCGGGGCCTTCCAGTTCGATTGTGGAATGCTCGATGTGGTGCCGCTCCAGTTCTTGCTTGATCCTCGTGGTGATCTGAGCAGGGTTCGTTAGTAGTTCTTCCGGCACGACAATATGCCCACTGAACACGTCGGTCTCCCCCTCGAGGGACCAGACGTGCACGTCGTGCAGTCCCTCCACTCCGTCGAGGCTGAGGAGCCCACGTCTGATCCCCTCGACGTCCACATGCGCGGGTACTCCCTGCAACAGTATGTTGACGGTCTCCCGCAGGTTTCGCGTCACCCCCCACATGATGAAGAGCGTGTAGCCCACTGTCATCAAAGGGTCAATGAGGTGGTTATCCCAGATCCTTATGATGACGCTGCCGATGAGGATGACCCCCCAGCCGAGGACGTCCTCCATCAAGTGCCACGACAAGACCCTTTCGTTCAGACTCGCCCCCCGTCGGAGCCGGAAGAAGGCGGCTGCGTTGAAGAGCACGCCCACCACCGCGAGGCCCATCATGCCGCTGGCGTTAACGTGCTCTGGATGGATCAGTCGTGGTATCGCTTTGGAGAGCACAAACAGGGAGCCCGCCGACAGCACAACTGCGCTGAAAAGGGCAGCGAAAAGCGACAGTCGCTGGTATCCAAAGGTTCGCCTGGCATCCGGGGGTTTTCTAGCGCCCCGTTCGGCGAACCAGGAGGTAACCAGGGTGATGCTGTCGCCAAGGTCGTGCAGCGCATCCGAGAGGATAGCCAGGCTGTTGGTCCACAGACCCCCAGCAAGTTCGATCAAGGTGAAGCCAACGTTCAAGACCACGGCTGCGCCTATGTTCTGCTCGCGGGTGTGGTGGTGCTGTGTGTTCATCTTTGGAATGATCTCGACTACGATTCTTTTCTGTCTAGCGAGGGGCGCGGTAGCGGCGCCCACCTCGCGGCATTCCGGTGCACGCCAGGGACATGCGCCAATTGCACCGCCAATGAAATTGTACACAACGTACCTGGTAAGACCAACGCGCCGCGGTAGCCTGTGGTGGGTGTGATAGTATCCGGGTGGCACAACGGGACAAGGGAAAGTGCCCGGCTACGTTTCCAGAGTCAGGTGACTGCGGCGATATCCTGCCGAAGGGGTGTGCGCCAGGTGCGTCCGCCGCTCGGGAACCATAGGATGAGGGCAGCTTCGCCTGGCACGCACCGTAGACTCTATTGTAGCACGAGCGGGTGACCCCGTCGATGCCGAGCCGGAGGCGAGCGGAGTGCGGGGTACCCATTTCCTATTGCGTGGCCGACCGGCCTTCGCTATACTGGGATGGAACAGAACGACGCGCGGGCGCAAGACATAAGGCCCTCGCAACCGCGGTGAGGGTGACCGCTTGACGCTGAAACACATGCCAAAGCCCTTACAGTCCGGGAAGCACGCTGCCAGAGCGCTGGTGAGCGGGCTTCTTCTGGCCACCATGCTTCTCCTGCTTGCTCCGTCGAGCTCGTACCTGGCCATCGAGCAGCCCCATGTCGGCTTCGGAGCCTTTCTGGCCGAGCGGAGCGACGCATACCTCGTAGACAACATGGAGTTCGATTGGGTGGTGTGGCAGCTCCAGTGGAGCCTGGCCGAGCCGTCCAAGGGGCACTATGAGTGGCTGGGGCTGGATCAACTCTTGGCCAATGCGCAGAGCGAGGGACTCAAGGTGGTGCTGCGCGTGGATTCCGCTCCGGGCTGGGCCAGAAGTGGTCCGGTGGGAGCACCGCCGAACGACATGGGGGACTTTGGGGACTTCATGTCTGCGGTGGCGACTCGTGCTGCGGGCGAGGTGGCCGGCTACGTGATCTGGAACGAGCCCAATCTGCCCATCAACTGGGGAGGCAGTCCCAGCGCCGCGCAGTACGTCCAGATGCTCAAGGCGGTGTACCCCAGGATCAAGGCCGCCGACCCGGACGCTGCGGTAGTCACCGCGGGCATGGCCACTACGGGCGGTCCCGGAGGCGGTCAGTGCGGGCTCGGGTCCGGTCTGGCGAGTGGGCCGCTTACCGCGTACACGCAGGAGCTGTACGCGGCTGGGGTGGTCAACGATCTGGACTTCATTTGCCGCATCTATCTACGCGGGGGCAAGCCTTACTTCGATGTGCTGAGCTCCCACCCTTACGGTTTCGCCTACGATCCGCAGCGCGATCCGGGGTCCGTCAGCGGGCTGGCCTTCCGCAGGGTGGAGCAGCAGAGGGCCCTGATGGAAATCTGGAATGACGGGAACACGCAGATCTGGGCCATTGAGTTCGGGTGGATCCTGGACCCTGGCTCAACCTGCCGCCAGTGGGGAGACTGGCCCACGCGAACCTGGCAGATCGTGACCGAGGAGAGGCAAGCCGAGTACCTGAGGGATGCCTACCTGTATGCGTGGAGCCGTTATCCCTGGATGGGGGTGATGAGCTTCTTCAACATGGACTTCGCTACTGTGTACTGGTACCACTACTGCGAGCCGGTCCGATGGTATTCTGTGGCCTACCGGCAGAACCACCTCGACCCGGGCCACAGCCCCATCTGGTACCGTGAGAGCTACCATACGCTCCGGGGCATGGCCCGCGCCTTGGCGGGCGGGCCGAAAGCCTTCGTGCCCCTGGGACTACGCAACCGAGACTGAGCCTCTTTGGAGTGCGGGTTCTACTTTGGAGAGGATCCAGGGGCGCGGCGGGAGTGCTCGGCGAGTTTCAGAAACGGGTGCAGGCAATCTTCCAGTCCCATAGGCTCAGCTCCACTGCGGTGACCTCGGCGATCACCTTGCGATTGCTCTTCTCGACGAAGGCGGAGCCGATGCAAGAGCTTCTTGCGACGCGGTCGCATCAGAATTCTCCCTGTCTATTTGACTTGCACCGCCTGGTGTCGTATGCGGTTGCAGAGTCCGGCTCGCGTTTCCGCATAGCACCCTGGGATTGATGCTGTACCATG
>DATEXS010000393.1:0-4073 GCA_035256725.1 Anaerolineae bacterium | reverse complement strand
GCACCGATTGGGTGATGGACTCGGTGGCGGTGATGCCGTCGATGTCCGGCATGTTGATGTCCATCAGGACTATGTCTGGGCGCATGCTCTGGGCCATCTGGATGCCCTCAGTCCCGTTGGCGGCAGCGCCCACTACCTCGATGTCTTTCTCGAAGTAGAGCAGCTTTCGTACATTCTCGCGGGTCTCCGGGATGTCGTCCACGATGAGAACCCTTATCTTGCTCTCGGATTGCTCTTCCATTATGACCATCTCACCGAGCCGAAAGTATCTCTCCTGAAAGGTGTGGAACGCTCGCTCACTCGCGGTAGGATCTAGGAAGGAAGCGCATGGGTTCTGGCGGTACGGTGATCTCGAACCGGGTCATGATGTATTCGAGGCTGACAGTTTCCGTGCGCACCATGTCGTGATCATCCCGGCCGCGCAGGACGAGATCGATGGAGGCTCCACTTTCGCTAGCATATTTCAGAGTCAAGGCATCTTGCTGATCAAGCAGCAAGGTTAGCACGGCCTCGCCTTGCAGGGACACGGGCGCCAACTCTCCCTCCGCTGCTTCACCCTCCGCCTCCGCTGTGGGTTGTGGTGCGCCTTCTCCTTCTTCTGCTGCCCGTTCAGGGGCGACCGCGACGCCGGCCCAGGGGCCTACCCGAAGGACCTCCACGTCCTGGAGCAAGAGCTGGGCCAGGAGTATATGCGATATGGGTGGAGCACCTTCTTCTCCCTCAGCCGCCGTCGTCGTCTCTTCTTCTTCAGTGTCCACCATCCAGTAAGAGATCAAGATATCCAGGAAGTCTCCATTCTGAATGGCCCCTGCGACAGCGTGCAGATACGTGCTGCGAAAGGCCACAGCCACTTTACCAGGCGGGATGTTCAAAGAGGCATCGTAGCCCAGTTCCAGGACCTTCGCCTCGTCGAGGAGCACGTCTTCAGTGATGAAGGAGCCTCGAGTCAAGGTCTCCAGCGCCTTCTTGCCGACAACAGCCTCCGGGTCGAGGAGGTGCCCCGGTGTCAAAGCGGACTCCGGGATGAGCAGAGTCCCCACTGCATCTGGGGGTATCTCTGTGAGAGCGGGTATCTCCTGCGCAGCGATGACGACCGCTATCTTGGCTTGTGGCGTGGGCTGCGGACCGGGTGCCGGAGTCTCGCCAGCCGAACGCACCAGCGCGAACAGGACCACGGTAGTGCCCAGTGCAAGGATGATCCCGATGATGATGAGTAGCGTCCCTCTATGTGGCATGTTAGCTCCTCTGCTCTCCCCGCGTCTCGCGCTAGTCTGCGGGACGTGATCTGACTGCTCAGTATTCTACAGCGTCTGTTCCAGCAATGCAAAACTCAGTTCAACTCTGCTAAGCCTGATTTCACTGCCTTTCGGTCCGTCCCTGCGCGAGAGATACTGCCCTTCCAGTTGCCTGCGATTTCACTGGAGCGGACACACTCCAGCCGTGGGTGAGGCAACTGCCTACCCTGTGAGCCTCAGGAAGATGTGCTGGGCGATCTCCTGGAATATCCCTTGAAGCTGGTCAGTGGTCTCGGCGTATTGGTGCATCCCGCCCGTGGCCTCGGCGATGTCGGCCATCAGAACCTGGTCAGCCTGGGAGCCGAGTGAGATAGTGAAGATGACGATCCCATTCTGGACAGCCCAGTCCACGGCGTCATCTATGTGCTGAAGCGCCGAAGGATTGGCGACGTAGGCGTTGGAGCAGTCCTCTATCGACGGATTGCACGGCCTGTTGGGGATTCCGTCGGAGAGCAGGATCATTACGTGCACGGCATTGGTGCGCCCGTGGTGTCCCTCGGCTTCGTTGGTGCTCAGTATCTCGCACCCCCGGTAGATGCCATCCCCGATGTTGGTGGAGCCACTAGCACTGAACGCCGTCCACAGAGTGTTGGTGATGGCCGAATAATCAGAACTCAACTCCGACGCCGTCGCCGAATCCGCGCTATTGGGGTATTTGTTGGCGCTGACGCCGTCGTCGCTGTAGTAGGCCAGGCCAATCTGGTCCAGGGTCTCATCCAGGCAGGGCGGGTCATCGTCGTCTGGGCCGAGCTTGCATTCTGAGATGAACCACTCCGCGGCATCGAGAGTGTCCCACAGGGGCTGGGCCTTGTACCTGGCCGCCAGGTCGTCGAAGCCGCATTGAAGCGCCGAGGATTGCGAGAGGGTACTGCACACGCAGTTCTGGGTGCCGCTCGCGCAAGAAACGGAGATCGATGGGCCTTTTCCTCCCCCCACGCCTCTTACCCTGATGTTGTCGAAGAGCCCTAGCTCTAGGTCCTCCATAGCGTACAGGCCGAACTCGAGGCCGAAATCGGTGGCGGCCTGGCTGTCTCGACTGTAGACGCGCTGGCGCCAGGTGGTGCTGCAGGTCAAGTCCATGAAGGTGAGCCAGGGCCCGCCAGGGGCATACCATCCTCTAATGCGGTCGTCGCCGCCGGAGCAGTTATAGGCACGTTGGTAGAGGGCGATTTCGACTGTGTCGTGGGGAGAGGCATCGATATAGCGGTAGAAGCGGCCGTCCGAGCCGCTATTCCAGCCCTCGGTCTGGGCGTAGTTGCCGCTCATGCTGCGAGAGTCGTTGCGCGCACCCACCCGGTCCACGAGTTCGCAGTCCCAGGGGGAGTTGGCACCGCAGAGTCTGGAAGGGTCGAGGTTCCCATCGCCCGTGGTGTACGCTGTGAAGTCCTCGAAGAAGATGTCGGTGGAGCTATCCCACCAGGGACTGCAGCCGTGGGATAGGCCCGTCGTGGAACAGGTGTCATCGTCCATGGACCCGGAGACGTCGATCACCAGGGCCACGTCCAGGCGGTTGGCGTTCTCCCCAATGGCGTGGGCCGACACATCAACGGCATCGAAATTCAGAACCCGGAGGAAAGTCAGGCTCACGCTCTGTGTCCCGCTGACTACCAGATGGTAGTGGGCACAGGGAGGATTGAAGCAGTCGAACTCGTCGGGAAAGGCCCAGCCCAGGCCGAAATCCTCCGCGTTCTCATCGTAGCCATTGAGCTCCAGGTACTCCACCATGCGGTCGTAGGCGGCGCTTTCGTCGGGCAGCTCCTGGGCACCCGCCAACGCTGCTGCATCAACCGCCCTGCCCAGCCGGACTTTCTCCACGTACATCAGCCCCAGGTCCACCGCCAGGCCCACCACCGCCAAGAGGGCCACGATCAGAAAGGCGACGATGATCAGGCTCTGGCCTTGCTGCCCATCCCCCATGGGGGTCAGACCCCGGATTCGCCTTACCACGGATCTAGTCTGCTCTACCATCACAAGCCTCCCCAGACCGCAGGATGGAGCGCGGTCGTCGTGTCCATGTCTGGGTCTATCGCCATCCTTGACGGCCTTCCATCTGGCAGCGGTCTTGCTGGATCAACTACTCGTATCTCGAGACACCTATACGATTTATGGAACGGCTGTAGAGCCGCAGAGGTCCGAGGCCTATCCAACCACTGGCGATACGGCTTCCCAGCAGCAGGTCGTGGTCGTAGAAGACCTCTACGACGACCACGTTGTTCTCACTATCGATCCCAGAGTGTGTGGTATTGAAGACTGCGTTATCTGCCCCAATCTGATTGTACTCCGCAGCTCCCAGACCTGACTCGACCGGCAGATCACCCTTCACGTATGGCTGTCCGCCGTCTATGGTCCAGTCCCCCTGGGCATCTATCTGCACCTTGGTGATGATGATGGTGGTGTCGGGGTTGGCTCCCTCGAAGACCGGGTTCAGGGAGAGCAGGGCCACCTCGGCCACCTCTTCGATCTGGTCGTAAGAGAAGACGCGACGGGCGGCAAATCGAGCGGCCTCTCTGCCCGCCGTGCTGACCACGAGATGTGAGCGCATAGCCCAGCCGACCTCCACCATGGCCACCAGAATCATGAGTAGCAGGGGCATCACCAGGGCCAACTCGGCCAGGCTCTGGCCGTTTTCCCTCTCGGTTCTTCTTCTCATAGCTCTTTCTCCGGACGAGCCAAGGTGCGACTATGGAGCGGTAGCCAGCAACTCGCCCGTGCCGGCGTCCAGCTTGAGCACCATGGTTGCTTTTTCCGCGCTCTGAATGCCTATGGCCAGCCACGCCA
>DATEXS010000392.1:0-14603 GCA_035256725.1 Anaerolineae bacterium | reverse complement strand
CATAGATGGGGGTTCCCGTAGGCCCCGCGATGTCTATGGCCTGATGGCCCAGCCAGTAGCCCTGAGACACATATCCGCTGATGGGCCACATGAAGTTGCCCGAGCCCTGCGGAGCGTTGGCCGGCGGGGGCGCCGTGGCTTGCACGTATCTGGGCACCAGCGGTCTTGTGCCACCCGGTACGAACAGCCTCTGCCCCACCTGAAGGACATAGGGCTCGCTGAGGTCATTGTACTCACACTCCACGATCACCAGCGGGTCCACGCTGTACCGCTTGGCAATGCTGTCCAAGGTCTCCCCCGCCTTGACCTCATGGTATGCTCCATCGAGTGGCGGCACGAACAGCTCCTGTCCCACCATTATGTAGTCCGGCCAAGTCTCCAGTTCGGGGTTGGACCAGAGGATGGTTTCGGGCCGCAGGCCGAAGTTCGCGGCGATCTTCCACACGTTGTCTCCCGCCTGCACCACGTAGACGATGATCCCCTGTCGTCCTCGCTCCGGGATGATCGTAATCGGCGCGGCGCCTCTGGTCAGGTAGTCAGGGCTTTCGAGGGGATTGGCACCCCAAGACACGAAGGTGTCCAGTTCGCGAGGTGCCACGCCCAACCGGAGCGTCTCGCCGTGGCCCAGGTTCCATATAGCAGATCCGCCGCCAGAGAGGGCCAGCGCAACCGACACCACAACCGCCAGATGAGCTGAGTATCGAGAGAACACCAGATCGTCGCTCTTGAACCAACGAACAAGAGCGCAAAGTAATCTGGGTGCCCTACCTTCTACCGCCAACTCAAACATGTTGCGCATGGTGTTGCCGTCTAGCGTGTCCCAGAGATCAGAGCATTTCCTTGCCCAGGGCCTCGATGAAGTCCTTATTGTTCTTGGTCTTGGCCATATACTCCAGGAAGGGACCTATGGCGTCTGTGCCACCTCCCATGCGATCGATCATGCTACGAATGGTCCATACCTTGCTAAGCACCTCTTCATCCAGCAACAGTTCCTCCCGGCGCGTACCCGAACGCTCAACGTCAAAGGCGGGGAAGATGCGTCGCTCCGCCAGCCTCCTGTTGAGGTGCAACTCCATGTTACCTGTCCCTTTGAACTCCTCATAGATCATGTCGTCCATACGACTGCCCGTGTCGATGATGCAGGTAGCGATGATGGTCAGACTACCCCCCTCCTCGATGTTGCGGGCCGCACCGAAGAAGCCCTTGGGAGGGTAGAGAGCCGCCGGGTCCAATCCTCCTGACAGCGTGCGCCCACTGGGAGGCACGGTCAGGTTGTATGCCCTGGAGAGCCGGGTAATGCTGTCCAAAAGAATGACCACGTCGCGACCACCCTCCACCAGACGCTTGGCCCTGGCCAGACACATCTCGGCCACCTTGGTGTGGTTCTGTACAGGATCGTCGAAAGTGGAGGAGTAGACCTCGGCTTCCACCGAGCGATCCATGTCGGTGACCTCCTCAGGTCTTTCGCCTACCAGGCAGACCATCAGATGCATGTCGTTGTAGTTCTTGCTTATCCCGTTGGCTATCTGCTTCAAGACGGTGGTCTTCCCCGCCTTGGGAGGCGAAACTATCAGGCCACGCTGGCCCCGTCCTATGGGCGCCAGAAGATTCATCAGTCGGGTGGTCAGGATTTTGGGTGAAGTCTCGAGATCGATCAACTCGGTGGGGAAGATCGGTGTTAGCTGCTCGAACACGGGCCGTTTCTTGGCCGCCTCGGGATCCAGACCATTCACGGCTTCCACTCTCAAAAGGCCGAAGTACTTCTCCGAGTTCTTCGGAGGGCGCACCTGTCCGATCACTGTATCGCCAGTGCGCAGCCCGAACCTACGGATCTGAGACTGAGATACGTAGACGTCATCCGGACCTGGCAAGAGATGATCGGATCGCAAGAAGCCGATGCCATCCTGGACTATATCCAGGACACCACCCCCAAAGATGTGGCCTTGCTCCTCCGCTTTCGCGCGCAAGACTCGAAAGATGAGATCCTGCTTCTTGAGACGGCTGATCCCAGATAGCCCCTGGGTCGCAGCCAACTCCCTCAGCTCATCGAGGTTCATCATCTCCAGTGCGGCGATGTTCAGTTTCTCAGCACGTCTGATCTCGTGCTCCTCTGTTTCGTTGCTAGCTTGGTCGTTCATAGTCATGAGCTTCCCTCTCTTCTTGGTTGCACAGGACAGGCAGAGCCCTCCCCGAGACTCTGCACAAGGTGAATAGAGCTATGGTACTTGAACCCCTGCGCCATACCAACAGGCCGCGACTTCACAGACGCCTTCTCAGCAAAGGGGCGCAGTATTAGAGGGCTCTTCCATAGTGAATAAGGGGAACGGAAATTGGTCCTACTGTGGCTAAACCACATCTATTATACCAGGTTTTCGACCCGCCGTCAAGTCAATCGGGGCTGCGCGATGCCCAGTTCGCCGCATTGACAGAGAAGGCTTCGGGGATCTTGTACGTCGGGTCTGCAGAGCGGGCCCTAAACTCCACGGGCAAAGAACACGGCGATGTCCTGGTTTGGGTAGTACTGATCGTTGAAACCGCAGAATACGAAACCATGCTTGCGGCAGAAGCAGATGGCCGGGTAGTTCTTGGTCTGCGCCTCCAGGAGAACACTATGCAGAGCACGCTCTCTGGCCCAAAGCAGGGCCGCCCTCACCAACTCGCTCCCTATCCCCTGCCTCCGATAGCGAGGGACCACCGCCAGGTCCTTGATCCAGCCAGCCCCGAGCCACGGCTGCACTGTCATGTTCAGGTAACCTCGCACCTCTCCCTCATCCTCCGCCACCAGGAAACAGCCCCCCTGTTGCCAGTCCTCGATCAGGTGGTCGCTACCCCGTGGCGGCCGCGCTCTTACTGCTCTCGGCAACTTGATGGTATGCAACGTGATCGCGATTTCCTGGTAGGGCTTCTCCTCTGAACGGACCTGCCAGACGTGCTCACTGGCGTAAGACGTGTCCAGCAAGACACAGTCGTTGAGATCCCTCAAGTCTGCCTTCCTGATGATCATCTGTCCATCTCTAGGTGCTCAGAGAAGGCGTCCTCGAGCGGCATCCCGTTCTTGACCAGGTAGACAGGGATATTGCTGGCAGCAAGGCCGGCCATCAGTTCCAGCGAACCTGGCGCCTCCCCGAAGGTACTGGGCTCCACGTGGATTGCCACCACGTCGATGCCCTTGCGTTTGAGCTCCCTGGCCGCGCCCACCCAAGACACTTCTGTTGACGGGCTGATTACAATGGCCGTCGAGCCTCCCCCCATTTGGCTGGCCCCAGCAGAGATGACCTCAGCGAGACTGACCCGGCCCTCGGCGCTCAGCACAGCGAGAGACTCCAGTAACCTCACCAGTTGCCGTTCGCCCCTGTCCACCTGCACCACCTCGCGCCGCTGACCGTAGCTGATCATACCCAGTGCTCGCCGCCGCGTCAGCAGTTGCTTGGCCAGAGATGCAGCGATGGTGGCCGCGTATTCCTCGGTACTGGGATGGAGGTCGAAGAAGCGCCGGGTCAGGGGCGGCGCGTCCAGAGAATCGAACGGCGGTAAACCTGCATACGAACCCACCTGTACCGACTCTTGCATGTCCACAAACAGCCAGATGTCGGCCAGCGGATCGAGCTCGAACTCCTTAGAGATCAGTCGTCCCCTGCGTGCGGTGGAGAGCCAGTGGATCCGACTGAGGCTATCACCAGGCATATAGTCTCTGACGCCCGACACATTGGTCGTCACCTGCTGGCTCTGGCGCTGCAGCGCATCCCCACCCGACAGCCGACCTACTGGCGCTCTGAAGTTCGGCAAATCGACTGTGGCCGGATAAACGACCAGCGTGGAATAAAGAGCTACATCACGCCTCATCCTGAAAAGACCCAGTGGATCACTGCTGACCAATGTCACAGGCCCGAATCGAAACTTGCCTCGCCGCCGGCAGCGGGCCAGTACCATCCAGCTGCGCTCCCCGTGGGGCGACAGCGCACTGATCACCCGATCGGGTCGGTATCCCTCCAAACCGGACTGGTCGTGCAGGCCAACCCACAGTTTCGGCCAGGGCCCCTGGTTTCGAATAAGCAACCTTTCCTGGACCAGCGCTCCCACCTGAGCCCTGTTGGCACGGAGCTCTCGCGCGGCCGAAAGCCAGTGAATGTTGAGCCATGACCAGACGAAGCTGAGGACGATCAAGCCTGCGACCATATACAGAGTGCGGACGAACAACTCGTGTCCGGTGACAAGGGTTGGCACCAGAAGCAGCGCCAGCAGCAGAAAGATCGCGCGATTGGCACTTATTCGCAACTTCTGTCCTTTCGCGCGGACCCCGACGTCCTCATGCCTGCTGTTTCACCGGGGCTCCGGGGACCTCAACAGTGTGGAGGACCTCTCTGACTACCCTTCGAGGGTCCACTTCCCTGATCCTGGCCGCCGGGTTGACGATTAGGCGATGCGCCAGTGTGGCCTCGGCCAGGGCCTTGATGTCATCAGGGATCACGTACTCCCGGTTGGACAGCGCGGAACGGGCCTGGGACGTCCGGAAGAGAGCCAAAGCTCCGCGAGGGCTGCTTCCCAAATAGACGTCGGCATGGCTGCGGGTTGCCCCTACCAGAGAGACGATGTACTCCTTGATGGCATCGTGCACGTAGACATCCTTGATCTGCTCCTGCATGTCCAGCAGTTCGCGGGCTCCCACTACCTGATCGATGGTCTCTATCGGATGTACGTGCTGTTGAGCCTCCAGGATTCGAATCTCGTCGGCTGGACTGGGATAGCCGAGACTGATGCGCATCAGGAATCGGTCCAGCTGAGCTTCGGGCAGGGGGAAAGTGCCCTCGTATTCGATCGGGTTTTGCGTCGCCAGGACGAGGAATGGCTTGTCTAAGAGGTGGGTCACACCATCCACAGTGACCTGGTGTTCCTCCATCGCCTCCAGCAAGGCAGACTGTGTTTTGGGGGTGGCGCGGTTGATCTCGTCAGTGAGCACGATGTTGGCCATAACCGGGCCAGGGCGGAACTCAAACCGTCCGGTGCTTTGATCGTATATCGACACCCCCGTCACGTCGCTGGGCAGCATGTCCGGGGTGAACTGGATACGCTTGAAAGTGCAGCCGAGCGACTTGGCGATAGCCTTGGCCAGCATGGTCTTGCCCACACCGGGCACATCATCGATCAGCAGGTGCCCCTGGCAAAGCAAGGCGATCAGCGCAAGCTCAACCTCATTGTGCTTGCCAATGATCACCTTCTCCACGTTGTCTATGATCTTCTGGGCAGTGGTCTGAACGTCCTCCAGCAATCGCCGCCCCCTACTAGGTCTGTGCAGGTCTGACGCGGTTGCCGCCGCTTGCCTTGGCCTCATACAGAGCCTGGTCAGCCTTTCTCACCAATTCGTCCGTCGAACCGGCGTCGGTCGGATAACTTGCCACCCCTATGCTGACCGTCACCGTACGTTGGGCAGCACCGTCCTCAACGCTCTCCTTGAAGCCGGGTACTCCCATCAAGCTGCCCAGGCGGTTCGCGGTGGTGATGGCGTCCGTCTTGCCAGTCTCTACCAGAATGATAGCAAACTCATCCCCGCCGTACCTGGCCACCACATCGATATTGCGTACCGACCTCTTGAGAGTCCAGGCTACTTGCTTGAGCACGGCATCTCCCGCTTGATGCCCGAAATTGTCATTGATGACCTTGAGCTGATCCAGATCGATCATCAGCAGGGACAGCGGCCTACGAAACCTGTCAGACCTGGAGATTTCCGCCTCCAGCAGCTCCTCGAAGCTCCGCCGGTTATGCACCTCCGTCAAGCTGTCGAGTTGAGACAAGAGCTTGTAGAAGTCCCTCTCCCCTGCGGCCCGGAGGAGCCTGCGCTTCTCCAATGCCTTGTCGACCACGAACTTTATCCGATCGACGTTGAACGGCTTGCTGATGTAATCGTAGGCCCCGAGTTTCATTACCTCCACAGCCGACTCCACTGAGGCGTAGGCGGTGATGATGATCACCTCACAGAGAGGGTCCAGTTCCTTCGCCCTCCGCAGGACCCCGATGCCATCTACTCCCGGCATCTTGAGGTCAGTAATGACTAGGTCGAAGGTGCCTTCTTCCAGCTTTTCTAGCGCCTCCTGGCCTCCACGAGACACCTCAACACGGTGTCCGCCTCCATCCAAGACCCTCTTCAAGAACCTACAGACCACCTCTTCGTCATCGACGACGAGAATCTTCGGCGCCGCCTCGTCTCGCTCCCCAATGACCGGGTCACCATTGTGTTGCGGGGGTGTCATTTGCTACTCTCCCAGGTATGACCATAGAACAATGTCTTGGGGGACAATTGGCATTATAGCAGACTCTGCGTCCTTCGGCAACTTGAATGCCCGCTTCCGCCCGGTCGCCCCTGGAATCTTACTTCTCGCTGTCTGGCCGCAGCCTCTCCGCCCGCGGCCTTAGATCTCGGCCAAGGCATCTCTAGCTTCGTCGAGTCTGGCGATCACCAGGTGTACGAACGCGCGAACCAGTAAATGGCTACACTGGCGCCCTCGGTTCAGCAGCATCGAGCGATCCCCCCGCCTTTCTCCATCCGTTGTCAGGACTCCAACCGTGTGCTAGAATACGCCGACAGGGAGAAGACGTGACATGGCAGGAGAACGAATCATCGTCGTGGAAGAGGATCCATGTGCCCTGGGTTTCTGCACCCGCATCCTGCAGGATGCAGGATACCAGGTAACCGGGGTCCCTACTGGACGCGAAGCAGTGGAGATCACGCAGCGCCAGAGGTACGATCTGGTGCTCACAGATTTCACCAGCGCGGCGCAAGACGGACTGGACACGGTGCGCGAAATCAAGACGATCGAGCCATCCGTAGTTGGGGTAGCCATGACCGGGCCACTCGGCGTGGACGCTGCGCTGGACACCCTCCGTTCCGGAGTGGACGACCTGATCGTGAAGCCTTTCTCCCCGCGGGAGTTGCGTCGGACCGTCTCCTCTGCCCTGGAAAAGGGAGATCACCAGCGAGAGAACATCCGTTTGAGGGCCCTGATCCCGCTCTATGAATTGAGTAAGGCGTTCATGGGCCTGACGCAGCTAGACCAGTTGCTCGCTGAGATAGTGGAAGTCAGTTGTCGGGAGAGTGGTGCGGATCGAGCCTCTCTCATGCTCTGGGATGAGGACAGCCAGGCCATGACCATCCAGGCCGCCATTGGCCTTCCCGACGAAATCGTCGAGAACACTGTGGTTCGGCTGGGGGAGGGCATCTCTGGCAGGGTGGCCGAGCAGCGCCGGCCCTTGGTACTGGACAGCACCCTGCCTTCCGAGGAGGACCTGCGGAAGCTGATGAAGCTGGACCAGATCTCTTCGGCCATCTGTGTGCCGCTGATAGCACGCGAGGAACTGGTCGGTGTGCTCAACCTGAGCAAGCTGGGGCACAACACCTCTTCTTTTACGGCTGGGTCTCTTGAATTGGCTTCAGTTCTAGCGGGACAGGCGGCCATTGCCATCAAGAACGCCCGTCTCTTCGAGGAGTCGCAGCGGGCTTACCAGGAATTGAAGAGGCTGGACGAACTGAAGAGCGACTTCATCAATGTGGCTTCTCATGAGCTGCGCACGCCCCTGGCCATACTATTGGGCTACGCCTGCCTGCTCGAAGAGCAAAGCACAGAGGTCACCCAGAAGTACACGCAGGCGATCATCAAGAGCGCCATGCGTCTGAAGCAGCTGATCACCGACATGTTGAATGTCCGAGCTCTCGAGGCCGGCCAGATAGAGCTGGAGTTGCAGCCGCTACAGGTCGCTGACGTGGCCCACGCCGTGGTCGAGGAACTGGGCTTCATGGCTGACGAGAAGGGACAGTCCCTCACCGCCAACGTCCCCGGGGACTTGCCCGCCGTGTGGGCTGATGAAGGCAAACTCCACCTCATCCTGTCCAATCTGGTGTCCAATGCCATCAAGTTCACCCCACAGAACGGCAGGATCGAAATCGAGGCCGCTGACAGTGAGGATCAGCTTACCTTGTCCGTGAGGGACACGGGGGTGGGCATCGCCCCTGAGGAGTTTGACAGACTGTTCGATCGCTTCTATCAGGTGGGGGGTTCGCTTCGACGTGAGCACCCAGGCCTGGGACTGGGCCTCTCCATTGCCAGGGAGATGGTGCAGCTTCACCAGGGAAAGCTGTGGTTGAATAGCGAGTTGGGTAAGGGAAGCACCTTTTTCTTCACTATTTCGCGTCATCTCGGCCCAAGAATCTAGATCAGATGAAGACCGCGAAAGGACAACAGGGATGATTTCCGCAACGGATCTCAGAAAGGGAGTCACCTTCGAACTGGATGGTGACCTCTACCGTGTGCTGGAGTACCAACACTCATACGTTGGACGAGGCAGCGCCAATATCCGAGTCAGGCTGAGAAACCTCCACACTGGGCGCACCCTCGAGCGCACCTTCGGCACCAGCGACAGATTTCAGGACGTGCGTTTGGAGCTTCGACAGATCCAGTACCTGTATCGCGACGGCGACCTCTACTACTTCATGGATACGGAGACCTACGAGCAGCCTGCCTTGTCGGCGGAGGCGCTACAGGACGAATTGGACTATCTCAAGGAGGGCATGCAGTTGTCCCTCTCCATGTACGAGGGTCAGCCTGTGGAGGTAGAACTCCCGGTCACCGTGGACCTCGAGGTCACCCAGACCGAGCGAGGCGTCAAGGGAGACACGGCAACGGGGGCTACGAAGCGCGCCATCCTGGAGACGGGTCTGGCGGTTCAGGTGCCGCTCTTCGTCGATGAGGGAGACATCGTGCGCGTGGACACCCGCACAGGAGAGTATCTGACCAGGGTCTAGGCCCAGCCCCGAACTGTGTCGCGCGTCGCTGCTGCGCCATAAAGGCCTACCGCCATCCGTGGCCGCACATTCCCTCCGGCGAGCCGACCGACTTCCGCCCTCAGGCCATCGAGCAAGGATGTCGCCAACTCGCTCTCGAACCCCGGGAAAGTGAAATGTATCTCCGTGTCGCTGCGACGGAGTTCGTTACCCAGGGGGTACTCCACTTCGATCACTCCCTTGACCAGGTCCAAGGTCACGGGATCAGGGCGTTCCAAGCCAACCGTCAGAGTACTCCAGGAGAGACGATGCCATTGCGGCCAGAGGCCTTCGATGAGAGCCTGCGCCGTGCTGGACTTGTATAGACCGGACAGGGTCCAGCAGTGCTCCCAAAGACTCGTCTGGCTCTCGCGCCTCGAAGTGCCCACCAGTACCTTGCCGAAGGCCCATCGAGCGATGGCTCTCACCCCGAGCCATCTCACCGCCGCTCTATCCTCCGCTTCCAGCTCAGCCCCCCGATCGAACCCACGGAGCAGAGCCATTGCCTCTTCGCTCCGCGCGCAGAGCCGGCTCTTCCAGAACCAGGATCCCAAATCCCCTGGGCCGTCTTTCCTGATGTTGTTGATCTCCAACAGTTGGTTGGCCAGCACCTCGCAGCAGAGCTCCCGAACGTCCACCAAGTGCTCCACGCGGCAACGAGACCTCGGCGTGCCTCGCACCTCTTCCCGTTCGTGGATCGCGCGGAACAACCTCACCTCCGGTGGCAGCAACCCTTCGGGATGCCAGGTTCGTCCCTGCATCTCCACCAGGTCCGCTACGAATGGGAGTTGATCCAGGCCCTCGTGGAAACCCTCTGCGGAGATGAAAGGAGGTTCCATCGCCTCCAGCCCACTTTCTCCTTGGATCTGCCATGCCCAATCGGCGAGCACACCTCTCGCCAAGCATCCCACTCGCTCCACGGCCTCCAGGCGATCGGGCGTACCTGCGCAGCGAAGATCGCCCAGCGCCGCTTCCAGTTTGCGGGAGACGGCGTCCACCGGCGCACGGTCATCTCCCGTCAGGGTATCTATCTTCTCTTCCAGGAGAGAAGCAACCGCCCTTTCCTGATCAGTGAGGGAGCAGTAACGCAGAGCGTAGAGGACGGCCGACAAAGGACGAATCTCAGACCCGAGGCAAGGGTCCATCCCTCTGGTCGCGCGCCGCAGGATCAAGTGGTGGGGAAAAGCACTGCCGGCCGAGAGAAATTCCGCGCTGAGCTTCCCCAGCTCGTGGATGAGAACGCCTATCTCGTTCAGGAGGATCGCGTTTCGGACTTCGGGGCTGCCCAGAACCCTCAACGCTTCAGGGCCGACCATTGATACCTGCCCAGAACCGAAGACCGGGCGCTCGCCGCAGTACACCATTCCGCACCGGTTGTGTCGTGGTTTTCAGAATCGGACAGTGCCCTCGACCACCGGAACAACTTGACCACCCACCCGGACCCTGGTGACCTCACCCCCTGAGCGATCCACCAGGGGAAACAGCGTGCTGGGCCTGCCCATCTCTGCCCCCTGCTCACTGAGGAAGTGGTTGGCGCCCTCTGATACAGGCACAGCCTCATGATGCACCAGATATGCCCCAAGAGTGCCATTCGCACTCCCCGTCGCTGGATCCTCTGGCACCCCAAGGGCGGGAGCGAACAAGCGTACATGCACCGTGGCCTCAGGCCGCTCGGTCTCGAAGGTGAACACCAGCACCGTATCCGTCTCCAGGGGTTCGCACACACGCCTGAGAGCACCGACGTTGAGCCTGCTAGGATCCATTCCTTGCACTTCGACCAGAGAGCGGATGGGAACCATCAGCGACGGTATCCCCGTGGATACTACCTGCACCGGCAGTCCTGTGTCCGTGATCGCCTCCGCCGGGACTCCCAGACCGGCGGCCAGGTCGTCGACGTCCTCCATCACGTCCAGGAACCTGGGCCGGTCGCTGGTGATCACCACCCGCTGCACGCGGCCGTCGGCGACCTCCAGCTCGGCAGGCAGCACGCCCACGCCCAGCTCGAAGCGTACCTCCGTCACCGGCTCCGTCAGCTCCACCCGGCCCAAATGGGCCAGCACCCAATGGGTCCCCACCACCGGGTGCCCGGCGAAGGGGAGTTCCGCAACCGGAGTGAAGATGCGAACCTTGAAGTCGGCCGTGGCCTTCTCGGGCGGCAGCACAAACGTGGTCTCCGAGAGGTTCATCTCCCTCGCTAGCTTCTGCATTTCCTCGGAGGTGAGCCCCTCGGCATCGGGAAAGACGGCCAAGGGGTTGCCTCCAAAGGCTACGTCAGTGAACACGTCCACCTGTACGAACCGATACTCCTTCATGATGCCGCTCCCTGAACATCATCTGGACGCGGCTCCTCAGGCCGGCTGTCCGTACCCCCTCCGCGTCGGAGGCCCTGAGGCGCCAGACCCTCTCGCTGCCCCCGAAGCCACACTGCCCTAGGCAGCACACGCCGCAACGCAAAAAGAGCGGGGCGACCGCTCCCCGTTCTCATCCGCTAGCACAGGCCGACCACCAGCACCGATAGGTCTGGCGGCTCCGTGGCATACCAGGCATCATCGGGCCTCAAAGAGAATCCGCCCCCGTCAGCACTGGAGCTCGCCGCGCACGGTCTTGTATAATTCCTCGGCCCCCAGTTCCTCCAGGGTGTAGCACTCCGCCCCCAGATGGAAGGCCAGTTCCTGGGCCAAACCACGGTCGAAGGACTTGTGCTCGGTATTGATGACCACGGAGCGAATGTCGCTGCGCTTGATCAACTCGGCCATCTTGCAGCCCTCCTCGTGGGGCGTCATCTCTGTCATAGACACATTCCCAGCACCGTCCGTAAGCAGGATCATGAGTGGCAGGACGCTGGGATTGCGACGCATCTCGCGAGTGAAGACTTGATAGCTCATATGCAGGCCGCTAGACAGAGGGGTCTTCCCGCCCACGGTTATACCTTCCAGTAGCTTCTCCGCCAACTTAACACTGGAAGTCGGCGGCAAAAGCAGTTCGGCGCCGTTCTGTCGGAAGACAACCAGCCCCACTCTGTCGCGCCTCTGGTAAGCGTCCTGGAGCAGGGAGAGGATAGCCCCTTTGGTGGCCACCATTCTCTCCGCGGCGGCCATGGACCAACTGGCATCCACCACGAACAGCACCAGGTTGGCGGTGCGACTGACCCGGACCTTTCGCCGCAGGTCGTCTGTCTCAATAGCCAGGGCCACATCCGAACGCTCCCGCTCCACCTGGTGAGGCGCAGCCTGACGAAGCGTGGCGTCGAAGGCGATGTCCTCGATGCGTCCGTCCATGGGCCTGCTAGACACGTAGCGGCCACGCTTGTGGTTGGTGCGAGTGAGGCTGCGGCGCCCCGAACTCCGCCTGGAGAGCCGATCCAGCGGGGTGCTCAGCCGGGGTATTCTCAGGGGATCGCCTACCGGGATCGGTGTGCCGCGGCGGCTGAACGACGCGCTTCCCTCCTCAGTGCCTTGTTGTCTGGGTACCGACTGGGGAACGGATAAGTTGTCTTCAGACTCGAGTTCGTCGCTGCTCAGGTCTTTTTTTTTACCGTCCGCCTGGGCTTCCTGCACCAGAGTGGCATCGCGCTCAGCCACCCCAGCCTCGAGGCCGCGTAGCTGTTCGCGCAACTGCTCCATCCGCGCCTCGCTGTGCTGCAGCGGCTGCCTCTTGAGGCGATGCGGAAGAGCCAGCTCAGCAGCCAGCAAGATGTCCCTCTGGGAGATGGCACCCCTTCCCTCGAACGCGGCATGCGCCACGCTAGCCTTGAGAATGACGAGATCCCCGCGATGACCGTCAACTCCCATGTCGGCGGTAAGCTGGGCGATGGCCGAGAGGTCTTCTTCGGTGTAGGAGACCCGGTACAGCAAGTCCCTGGCCCGAGCTATCTGCCGCGCCAGCTCCTGCTCCTCCTCTCGCCAGGCCTCGTAGAAGGCCAGCGGGTCCTTCTCATACTGGATCCGGCGAACCAGTATCTCCTTGCGGGCCTCCGGCTCGGAGATGCTGCTAATCAGCACACAGAGACCAAAGCGGTCCAGAAGCTGAGGGCGCAGCTCGCCCTCCTCAGGGTTCATGGTGCCCACCAGGATGAACTGCGCCGGATGGGAGAAGGAGATCCCTTCCCGCTCCACGACGTTCACGCCCATGGCTGCCGAGTCAAGCAGCACATCCACCACGTGATCGTCCAGCAGGTTGACTTCGTCCACATAGAGCATGCCCCGATTTGCGGTAGCCAGCACACCCGGCTCGAACCGTTTCGTCCCGGTCTTGATCGCGCTTTCGATGTCTAGAGTGCCTACCACCCTGTCCTCGGTGGCGCTCACCGGCAGATCTATGATCCTGATGGCCCGGCTGGCCACCGGCAGCTTCTCTCCGCCGCGGTAGCGCTCCGCACATGAGTCGCACATCGCCTCCGGCCGGTGGGGATCACAGCAGTAAGGGCAGTCGGCCACGACCTCGATGGCCGGCAGCAGGGCCGCCAGCGCGCGAGCGGCTGTGGACTTGGCCGTGCCTCGCTCGCCTCGGATGAGCACCCCGCCAATGAGCGGGTTGATGGCATTCAGGATCAGGCCGCGCTTCATTGGCCCCTGGCCCACAATGGCGGTAAAAGGAAATATCGGTATCACCTACACACGTCCCCCTGGTAGATTGCGTTCTCCATGCCCATACAGACATGCGAGGGGATGACCCCGCATCGCTCCGCGGCGGCGACCCCCTCCACCCTTATTAGTATACCAGGCCGTGCCGTCACTGTCAAACCTTTCAACCCTTGCGAGGGTTGAAAACCTTCGGGAGGGTGCAATCCGCTCAGGTCTTGTCGCTGCCTGCACTGTGTGGTATACTGGCGGCTGCCCCAACACTTCGCTGCCCGCAACTAGGCACCGGGAGGACCAGGCTATGTCCTTGCTGTTCGATCCAGGCTTCATCGGCACTCTGCAACTGCCCAACCGTCTCATCCGCTCGGCCACCGCCGAGTACATGAGCGATCTGGAAGGACGGCCCCAGGAGCCCATGTTCGACCTCTACAGGGAACTGGCGAAGGGCGGCGTAGGCCTGATCATCACCGGACACTGCTATGTGCACCAGGGAGGCCGCTGCCACCTGCACATGACCGGCGTCTACAAGGACGACCTCCTTCCCGGTCTGGAGATGCTTTCCAGGGCGGTCCACGATGAAGGTGGGCTGGTGGTGATGCAGATCAACCACGGCGGACGTCAATGCCCGCAGGAGGCCATCCCCGGCCCTCCTGTCGCTCCCTCGCCGATTCCCACCGCCAGGGGCAAGGAGAGACCTAAGGAGCTAAACGAGGAGGAGATCTGGGAGATTATCGCCGCCTTCGGCGACGCGGCCGGACGGGCCAAAGCGGCCGGCTTCGACGGGGTTCAGATCCATGCGGCCCATGGATATCTGATCAACCAGTTCAACTCCCCCGCCGCCAACTGGCGCAAAGACCGCTGGGGAAACACCCCTGCCGCCAGAATGCGCTTTCTGGAGGAGGCCGCCAACTCGATCCGGCACCGCGTGGGCGACGATTACCCCGTACTCATCAAGCTGGGAATGGAGGACTACGTCCGCGACGGACTGACACTGAAGGAGAGTACAGAAATCGTCCGTCATCTGGCCGAGTGGGGAATCGATGGCCTGGAGGTCAGTGGGGGCATCGGCAGGACCAGCGTGGTCAAAGACATCCTCCGCCCTGAAGATGAGGCCTACTTCCTCGATTCCGCCCGCGCCGCGCGGGAGGCCACCGACCTGCCCATCTCCCTGGTCGGGGGCTTGAGGTCCACAGAGGTCATGGAGCGAGTGCTGG
>DATEXS010000391.1:0-4855 GCA_035256725.1 Anaerolineae bacterium | reverse complement strand
TGCCTACAACGAGGCGCAGAACATAGGCACGGTCATTCGCAACGTGCGAGAGGTGGTGCCCGCTGCTGATATCCTCGTGGTCGACGATGGTTCGCCCGACGCGACGGCGGTAGTAGCTCGGGAGGCCGGAGCCAGGGTGATCGCACTGCCCTTCAACCTGGGATATGGGGTGGCGCTACAGACCGGGTTCAAGTATGCGTTGGAGAGAGACTACGACTACGTGGTGCAGATGGACGCGGACGGCCAGCATGAGCCGAAGTCGGTGCTGGACCTGATCGCCGAGGTGCGCCAGGGCACGGCGGACGTGATCTTGGGCTCCAGATTCCTGGGGCCGTCCACCTTCAAGCCGGATTTCGCCAGGAGAATGGGGATAGTGCTCTTTCGATGGATCGTCTCGCGAGTTGTAGGACAGAGTATTACCGATCCGACATCTGGGTTTCAGGCTCTGAACAGGAGAGTTCTGGGACTCTACGCTACCGAGTCATATCCGGTGGACTATCCAGACGCTGATGTCTTGATCATGGTGCACTTTGCAGGTTTCAGGATCAAAGAAATCCCGGTGGTGATGTACACTGGTGCTCCGCACCGGAAGTCCATGCACAGCGGCCTCAGGCCGCTGTACTATGTCTTCAAGATGTTCTTGTCCATCTTGGTCACCTTGATGCGACAGCGAAGGTATGAGGTAAGGGGGAAGTCCGGATGGAAATGAAGCCTCGGTTTGTGGCCCTGGCTGTCAGCGTTGTGCTGATGGTGCTCATCGTCGAGCTAGTGCGCCGGCGCAAGCTGCGTGAGGAGTATTCGTGGTTGTGGCTGTCGTTGAGCTTGGCAATGTTCATCCTTGGTTTATGGCCAGGGTTCCTCCATTTTGTCACCGGTTTGATCGGAGCAGCTCTCTCCACCTCCACTCTGTTCTTCTTCGCGCTGCTCTTCCTGATGCTTATTAACATCCAGTTCTCTGTGGAGATCTCCGCATTGAGAACACAGGTGAAGAACCTGGCTCAGCAACTGGCAACCACGCGGGAGGGGGCGGAACGGGACTCTCTGATTGTTGAAGGACCGGACGATGTGGACTAGGGACAGGAAGGATCTGGAGACAGGCTGAGGGGCCTGGGGCACCTCACCTCACTGGCAACACGACATGAAGATATGTTACTTCGGCAATCAGCTGGGATTTATCAGTGGAAGCCACAGGCACGTCCTGAGCTTGGCCCGGAGGTTCATGACTGAAGGCCATGAGGTCACGGTGGTCACGAAGGGTAGGGACGCAAGGGTATTCGTCCTTGAAGGTGTGAGATGCGAGGCTGTGTCCTTGGAAAGCAAGGAGACTCCGCTCAGCTACTTGGTGGAGTTCCCCGTGGGGTCTCTACTCTATTTCGCCAGGCACAGTGGTTTCGACATTATCCACAGTATGGCCAGCTATCATCCGTTCGCTGTTCTGGCGAGACTGGTAGGTGGCGTGGCCAGAACCCCGGTCGTCTACGGGGTGGTATCGCCAGCCAGTCGTGCCATCAAGCTGCTGGGTTTCCCCAGGTTGATTTGTGCGAGCAGGACCATCCAGGCACAGCTGGGGGAGAATGCGGTATTCATACCTCACAGCATCGAGCTGGCGAGCTTTGAGACAACGGCTCGATACGACTTCGGACAGGATGGGCACTTCACCATAGGCAGCATGGGCTCGCCTCTGGGGAGAAGGGGCTTTGGACAGCTCATCAGGGCGATGCCCCTCATCCTCGAACAGCACCCGGAGACTCGCCTTGTCCTCGCCGTCGAACACCCGCAGATAAGGTATCAGCCGTTTCTGCAGCTCAGGCTCCAGCGGTTGCGGGACCTGATCGAGCGTGTTGGGGTATCAGATCATGTGAGGCTTGTGGGGGAGGTGGATGTGCCCAGGTTCTTCAACTCCCTCGACGCCTTTGTCTACGCTGTGCAGACTACCAAAGGCATGATCGATATCCCACCCACTATTCTCGAGTGCCTGGCCGCTGGCTGTGCCCTGGTCACCTCTCCCAAAGGTGGCATCTTGGAGGTCGTTCGCGACCACGAGAACGGGCTGGTGGTCGGAGAGGACGAGCATGACCACGCGGAGGCCTATGCGGACAGGATCGTCGAGCTCATTCAGAATAGAGATCTGCTGTCGCGGCTCCGGAGCAACGCGCGCCGCAGCGCCGAGCCTTACGACGTGAACCAGATTGCGCCCCAGGTAATGCGGGTCTACGAGGAGGTACTGGGGTGCAGGGAGTAGCAGAGGCGGACCGCAAGAACAGTCTCCGACGGCGGTCTCTGCGCTGGGCGCTGTCAGTTCTGGGGGTGCTGATCTTCGGGGCGATCCTCTATTACGGAGGAGTCGAGGCCCTGACCGTGGTGGCGCGGCCCAACGTCCTGTATCTGCTGTACGCTTTTGCGTTTTCGGCTAGCGCCGATGTTCTGACCTCACTGAGATGGGGAGGGATAGTCAACGCCCTGGAGGGCAAGGTAGTTCAGTCCAGGCTTAGCTACCTTTACTATGTGATGCTCGGCAAGCTGTCCAGTGTGTTTGTCTCGCAGTACGTCGGCGACTACGGGGCCAGGCCTTTGGCCCTCCGGGCGTCTAGTGGAACGAGCCTGAGTAAAGGGTTCTATTCGGTGCTGCTGGACAGGCTCTTCGATCTGATTCTTTCTCTGCTGTTTGTTGTTCCCGCCGTGCTGTGTTTCCTGAATGTGGTCCCGCCATATTTGGCTGTGCCTGTGAGTCTCGTCGTCGTCGCCGCATACTGGACAGTTGGTGCCAAGAACTACCGCCTCTTGACCGCCAGTCTTGGAGGCATCGTTCATGTGATAAAGCGCAGGAAGGTATGGAGACCCGTGCCGGCGAACGTGACAGCTAAACTGGTGGAGGTACTGCTGAGTGCGAAAAAGGGCCTGGAGCACATCGGCCCTCGAGGCATCTTGCGGGCGAATCTGCTCACTTTTGGCCGATATACGGCTATGGCTCTGCGGGCCTACTTCATCTCGACCGCGCTGAACCTGGCCATCCCCTTCTGGATGCTGTTCCTTGGCGTGGGAATAGTGCGCTTCACCCTCCTTTTTGCAGTCGCGCCGGGCAGGCTGGGGGCGCCGGAGGTAGGATGGTACGGGTTGCTAGCCCTGGGTGGAGTGGAGAGTGGCGCTATTATACCGTTCCTGATTGGCTTGCGGGTATACGGCCTGGTCTTCAACGCCATCCTGGCCCTCGCCGCGCATCTCGCAGTCACGCTCAGGGGGAACAAGGCACGGGGAAGGGGACCAGAAGCTGCCTGACCGCAGACAGCTGTGACTTGGCCGGCACTGCCCGTGACCACCGCAAGCCGGGGGGGCGCCTCTGGTCGTCAACTGTACAACAGGGCTCTCCAGTCGTCAGGCTACGCGGCTTGCAGCTGAGCGCGGAACCGGCACTCCCACCGTCTGGCCAGATGGTGGCCTGCCTATCGTAGAGCCGACGGGCAAACGCCGCCGGCAGGAGGCGCGGCCAGGAATGGGTCACGAATATGAATGTGGACAGAGCAGCGCCCTCCGGTAGAAGAGGGGACCTTTGTTTCACCCTCCTGCTGAGCCTGATGCCCGTGGTCTTCCTGGCCAATATCCTGTTCACGGATCAGGTGCTGGTAGGTGACAACCTCGCTCGCGACTATCCTTGGTTTGCCTACGCCGATGAGGAGCTACTCCAACGGCCCACCAACGGCAGAATCGATCCCCTACACCAGTTCTACGCCCACCGCGTGATCGCTGCCAGGATCGCGGAGGCTGGGCGTCTGCCCCTGTGGAACCCATACTTCCTGGCCGGGACGCCGTTTCTGGCCACCGAGTCGCAGGCCGGACTCTTCTATCCGCTCAACCTCATCTATGCGGTGATCGATCCCCTTCGCGGTTTCGGTGTTTCCGCCTATATCCATCTGGTCCTGGCTGGGGTCTTCATGTATGCGTATCTGCGTAGCATTGGCCTGAACAGGCTCAGCGGCTTCGTCGGCGCGACCAGCTTCCAGTTCTCTGGATACTTCCTGATCAACCTGATGTGGCTACCGCGCGTGTGGACTGCCACCTGGGCTCCGCTCCTCTTCTTTGGCTTGGAGAGGTATTGGCGAGAGGAGCGATGGGGCTATGCATTGCTGATGGCCGTGGGGATGGCCATGTCCCTCCTGGCCGGAATGATGGGGGTGGTAGTCTACGTGGCCTTTGGCTTGCTGCTGTACCTGATCTTCAGGGCCTGGCAGTCGTGGGACGAGGACGGCTGGAGGCGGACAGCGAGGAAAACAGTGATAGTGGCGGTGGGCGGTGGCCTTGGCATCCTGCTGGCTTCGGTTCAGGTTGTGCCCACCTACGAGGCGCTGCCCTACCTCGAGAGAGCATCCTTGAGCTACGAGGAGACGTGGGACACCGGTAGACCGGTGGCGGCCCTGGCCACCGCAGTCCTTCCGGAGTCACTGGCCAACTACTGGAGACCCAATCTCTATGGGGGTATTCTGACTCTCGTCCTGGCGACGTGGGCAGTGGTGTTCGACAGGAACAAGCAGGTGCTTTTCTTTGCGGCACTCGCCGTGCTTGCCCTCTGTTTGTTTGTGAACGTGCCAGAGTTCCTTTACCGGGTGCTGTACGTGATTCCGGTTTTTAGGTTCGTCAGGTTGGTGGAGGTCAAGGTTGTTTATGCCTTTTGCCTCAGCGTCCTGGCCGGCTGGGGGTTCAGTTCGGTTGTTGGGGAGCCGAAACTCGCAACCAGAGGCTGGATGCGGGTCATGAGCCTGGCCCTGATGGTCGTGGGTCTGGTCGCTCTGGCGGCCTCTGGGATACTTGGCCTGATGGGCGCGGGAATCGGGTCGGTGGATCTCCCGTCTTTTCCCGGCGT
>DATEXS010000390.1:0-6786 GCA_035256725.1 Anaerolineae bacterium | reverse complement strand
TTTCCTGAACACCGGCGGCAACTGCCCCAAGCTCTCAGGACTTGCGTCGGCCCGGATATGCTCGTCCCGGTCCATCACCAGGGGCTGGCCCTTACGATCCCTGGTCTCTACCCCTACTATCTCCTCGGCAAAGCGCCCGTTCTCTCGGGCCCCCGCAGCCAGGGAATGGCTCCGGCAGGCGAATTCGTCCTGCTCGCTTCGGGAGATGTCATACATCTCCGCGAGTTTCTCCGCCGTGAGTCCCATGATCAACCCGTTCCACTGATCCGTCAGAGCCACCAGGACGTAGTCCTCCAGCTCAGTGTTCCCGAGCCGAAATCCGTCCCGGCTACCGCGAAGGAGGTGGGGGCACTGGGTCATGTTCTCCGTGCCCCCCACCAGGACCATGGTCGACTCGCCCAAGAGGAGCTGTTGAGCACCGATGACGATCGCCTCCAGGCCGGAGGCGCACAGGCGGTTCACGATCAAGCCAGGGACATCTATGGGAACGCCCAGGCTCAACCCGATGTGCCGCGCCAGATAGGGGGCGTCCTTGCAGGTCTGCACCACGTTCCCGAAGATCACGTGGTCGATGGCCTGCGGCTCCACCCGCGAACGCTTGAGCGCCTCCCCGGCGGCGGCCATACCCAACTCCGTGGCCGTGACACCCTTTAGGCCGCCGTTGAGCGCGCCGAAGGCCGTCCGTGCGCCATCGATTATCACCACATCATCCATCTGGCCCACCCCAAAACCGCGCTGCTGATCCTACCCGTCGTGTCTGGCTAGCTCAGATTCTCGAAGATCCCGGCCATGCCCTGGCCGCCGCCGATGCACATGGTGGCCAAACAGTACTGCTCGCCACGCTCCCTCAGTTCGTACATGGCGGAGAGCGAGATGCGGACGCCAGTGCAGGCTGTGGGATGCCCCAGAGCGATAGCACCGCCGTTCACGTTGGTGATCTCTCGGTTGTTCTCCAACTCCCGCTCGCAGGCCAAATACTGGGCGGCGAAGGCCTCATTCAGTTCGATGATGTTTATGTCTTCCAGCTTCAACCCAGCACGCTCAAGGGCCTGCTTGGTGGCTGGCACCGGCCCAATACCCATGATGTCAGGGTTGCAGCCCATGGCCCCGTACGACACCAGCCTGGCCAGCGGCTTAAGGCCCCGCTCACTGGCCACGTCCATGGTGGTCACCACCACCGAGGCGGCGCCGTCTGAGATCGGGCAGGCGTTGCCCGCAGTGACCGTCCCGTCCGCCTTGAAGGCCGGCCTCAGCTTGGACAGCCTCTCCACGGTGGTATCGTCGCGGATGCGCTCATCGTGCTCAAACAGCCTGGTTTCGCCTCTCTTCCCAGCAGGCACCTCTATGGGAGCGATCTCCTTGGCCAGACGCCCCCTGTCCCGTGCCGCCTTGGCCAGCATGTGGCTACGATAGGCGAACTCGTCCTGCTCTTCGCGCGAGATGTTGTACATCTGCACCAGGTTCTCGGCGGTCAGGGCCATGCGCAGGCCGTTGTAGCTATCTATGAAGTTCTCATCCACCCAGTGCTCGATCACCCCGGCGCCATACCCCAAACCATCGCGAGCGTTCTTGATGACGAAAGGCATCTGGTCCATGGCCTCCACACCGCCAGCCAGGACGAACTTGTACTCATCGTCCACGATGAGCATCCGCGCCGCAGTGACAATGGCCTCCAGACCCGACCCGCAGATGCGTCCCAGGTTCAAGGCGGGCACCGGTATCGGCAGCCCTGCTTTGAGGGCGATGTGGCGTGACAGGTACTGGGCATCTCCACTGGACTGGGAGGCGTTGCCCCAGACCACGTGATCTATCCACTCCGGCTCCACCCCGGAGCGCCTCATGGCCTCCTTGGCCACGTGCACCGACATGTCCGCTGGGTGTACATCCTTCAGCGATCCACCGTAGTGGCTCAAAGGGGTGCGAGCACCTTCCAGGATAACAATGTCCTTGCCGTAGAAATTCATCGTGTGTTCACTCCTTTGCCTTGACTTATTCTTTGTGGGGGGTTTTGCCCCTCGCCGTAGATCGAGGCGCCAACTCGTTCAAGTCCCTCCAGAGAATAGGTGGGGTGCAAGGCAGACACCCCCAGGTGTCAGCAGCCTGCACCCCCCCGCGCGTCTAAGACAAGCTTGTAGTGCGCGCTTTAGCGCGTCACAAGGGCTGAAGCCCTCACTACGAGCCTCTAAACCTACAGCTTTCTGCGGTCCACCACCCTCTTGGCCTTGCCCTCGCTGCGCTGGATACCAAACGGTTCCTTGATGGTGACGCCACAGGATACGTACAAGCCTTCGGCCAGAGCGCCCTTCACCTTGCCTTCCATCCCCTTGAGGGTATCCCAGCCCTGGTTGAACAGCTTCTCGGTCGCCTCCACCTCCACCGACAACACGTCCATATCCTTCGGGCGGTCCACATAGATGATATAGTGAGGCGCGAGTTCCGGGAAGCTGAGGAGGATATCCTCTACCTGGGAGGGGAAGACGTTGACGCCGCGGATGATCAGCATGTCATCGGTACGGCCCGTGATCTTGCCCATACGAACCACGGTACGGCCGCACTCGCACTTCTCGGCGTGCAACACGGTGCGATCCCTCGTCCGGTACCGCACCAGCGGGAAGGCCTCCTTGGTCAGCGTGGTGAACACCAACTCCCCGGGCGTGCCATAGGGCAGAGGCTCTCCCGAACTGGGATCGATAATCTCGGGATAGAAGTGGTCCTCAGCAATGTGCAGTCCATTATGCGCAGGACACTCCACCGAGACGCCCGGGCCGATGATCTCCGCCAGGCCGAAGATATCGAAGGCTTCCACGGCCAGTCTCTTCTCTATCTCCTCCCGCATCTTGTCCGTCCACGGCTCGGCGCCGAAGAAGCCGATGCGCAGCTTTAGGTCCTTCTTGGGATCCAATCCAGCCTCTTCGATGGCCTCCGCCAGTACCAGGGCGTAGGAGGGCGTGCACGTCAGCACAGTGCAGCCAAAATCCTGCATGATCGTCACTTGGCGAGCCGTCATGCCGCCAGAGACGGGCACCACCGTGGCCCCCACCTCATGAGCGCCGATGTGGAAGCCCAGTCCGCCCGTGAAGAGACCGTAGCCGTAGGCGTTGTGGACGATGTCGCCCTTCTTCGTTCCACCCGCCGTGTAGACCCGCGCCATACAGTCTGCCCAGACGTTCATGTCATTAGCGGTATATCCGGTCACGGTCATCTTGCCGGTGGTGCCGCTCGTGGCATGGATCTGGGTCACCTCCTCCAGCGGCACCGCGAAAGGGCCGAAGGGGTAATTGTCCCGCAGATCCTGCTTCACGGTGAAAGGAAACTTGGCCAGATCGTCCATGGACTTGAGATCTGCTGGCTTTGCACCTGCATCGTCAAAGAGCTTCTTGTAGAAGGGCACTCTGTCGTAGACCCTCTCCATTGTGCCCTGCATACGCTTCAACACCAGCTTCAGCAGTTCCTCGCGAGGCAGTGTCTCCACCTCTGGTTTCCAGATCATATACTCCCTTTTTGCCATTTTCCCTCCTCGGTAGCTACATTGGACCGTGTGGCTTGGACCATCCGTGGGCTATCTACATACAGATAGCCACCTCGCCATGGCGCGGTCATTACCATAGACTCACAAAGCTCTGCCCGCATCGAAGGCCTTGCGGTTGAGCTCCAGGTACTTCTCCGGCACACGCCGCTCGATAACCTTCAGCCAGTCTTCCTCTGGGACATCAAGGAACTTGGACAGGGCACCGACGAGCACAACGTTGGTCGCTCGCTCGGTCCCTAGCTCCTCAGCCTTGGCCAGGGCGGGCACAATGTGGTAGGCCCCCGTCCCCGCGGCCAGAGCCTTCTTTATCTCCTCCAGGCTGGGATACTCCATCCCTCCAGAACTCACGGCCAACGGGGGTAGCCTCTGCTCGTTTACGATGGCTGTACCGCCTTTGCGGAGGAGCTGAAGCCAGCGGAGAGCTTCCAGCAACTCGAAGGAAATCAGGTAGTCTACCTCACCGTTACCCACCAGCGGTGCATAGACCTTGTCGGCCCAACGGACCTGGCTCAGGACGCTGCCCCCTCTCTGGGCCATACCATGGACCTCAGATTTCTTCACATCGTAGCCAGCCTCGACGCCCACCTCAGCCAGGATGTCTGAGGCCAAGAGGACGCCCTGACCACCAACTCCCACCAGCGCGAAGTTAGTTGTTTTCACAGTCCCTACCCCTCCACCGCATGAATGGCCTTGCGGGCGCAGACCTGCTCGCAAACAGAACACCCAAAGCACAAAATGGCGTTGATCTCGGCCTTGCCCTTGCCCGATTTCTCGTGGATCTCCTCACTCCGGACCACGGCCGGGCAGCCTATCTCGAAACAGCGACCGCAGGCGTTGCAGCGCTCCGCATCCACCTCGTAGAGCCCTGGCCTCCTCTCATACATGAAGATGCAAGGGGAACGCGTGATGAGTACCGCCGGCTTGTTGGCGTCCAGCGAGGCCTTCAGGGCTTCCTCCGTTTCCTTCAGATTGAGAGGATCGACAGTACGAACCTCGTCGTAGCCCATGGCGCGAGCCAGCGCCTCAAAATCCCCCTTCACCGTCTTTTCGCCCATCAACGTGCGGCCTGTGCCCGGATGCGGCTGATGCCCCGTCATCGCCGTGGTCAAGTTGTCCAGGATGAGGGTCACCGTGTTGCTCTTGTTGTAGACGACGTTGAGCAGGCCAGGCATGCCGGCATGCCAGAGGGTGGAGTCTCCGATCGTGGCCACCGCCCTCTCCTCCACCCCTGCCTTGTTGATCCCGTGGGCCACGCCGATGCTGGCCCCCATACAACCAAGGGTATCCGTGGTGGCTATGGGGGGCAGTACAGCCTACGCATAGCAGCCAATGTCGCTGTTTACCACCAACCCATACTTCTTGAGCAGGTAGTAGACCGGCCTGTGCGGACAGCCCGCGCACAAAACGGGCGGCCGGGGCGGCAATGGGCCCATCTCCACCTTTGGCGGCTCCACCGTCGCTTCCACCAATCCCGCCTTGTAGGCGGCATCGCGCACGATACCGGGGTTGAACTCATCCAGGATGGGGAAGAAATCCTTCCCGGCTGCGACTTCTATGCCCATCATCTTCAAATGCTCTTCCAAGAAGGGGTCCAATTCCTCCACTACTACTACCTTGTCCACCTGAGAGGCGAAGTCCCGGATCAGCTTCTCCGGTAGTGGCCAACTCATGCCCAGCCTGAGGAACGACGCCTCTGGGAAAACCTCTCGCGCGTACTGGTAGGCCACGCCGTTGGCCAGCACCCCCAGAGAGCGGTCTCCCCATTCCGCCTTGTTGTAGGGGAAGGTCTCAGCGTACTCCGCCAGGTCCTTGAGTCGCTGCTCCATGACCGGGTGACGACGTTTGGCAAAGCCGGGGATCATGGAGTACTTCATCGCATTGCGCGCGAAGGGCTTACGTTCGGGCGCACCAGCCTTCCTCTCGCCCAGTTCGACCAGGCCACTGGAATGACAGATGCGCGTCGTCATGCGCAGAAGCACCGGCGCATCGAACTTCTCGCTGATCTCCAGAGCCAGGCCTACGAAGTCCTTGGCCTCCTGGCTATCTGTCGGCTCCAGCATGGGCACCTTGGCGAACTTGGCATAATACCGGTTGTCCTGCTCGTTCTGAGAACTGTGCATCCCGGGGTCATCGGCGGTGACTATGACCAACGCTCCGTCAAACCCTGTGTATGAGGAGTAGAAGAGGGCCTCGGCGGCCACGTTCAAGCCCACCATCTTCATGGCTGCCAGAGCTCGCTTCCCCGCGTAGGCCGCGCCGATGGCCCCGTCCAGCGCTATCTTCTCGTTGGGCGACCACTCAGCGTATATCTCCTTATACTGAACGATGTTCTCCAGGATCTCAGTGCTGGGGGTACCTGGATAGGCGGCGGCGAAGACGACCCCGCTCTCGTAGGCCCCTCGAGCCACGGCCTCATTCCCCGATAGCAACACTCTCATCTAACACCTCCCTACTCCCCTGCAAATGGCGTACGAGTGACCGCCCCGCCGGCGGCACCTGCCCTAGCCGAAACACCAGCCCCGCGGGCCTTTACGGCCCTGTAATGCGCCTACTGCCATTCTATGGTCTGAAGGTCCAAACCAGGTCCTAACCCAGTCCGAATTCGGTCCAAGATCGAAACACGCCGCCGCTTTGCCCCAGGCTATGATCGAGCTATCCGCGCATCGCTTGCCGAGCTTATGGGAAGGGCGCCAGCCCACCAGGTCTAGGAGGCTGAACCTCCCAAGTAGGCCTTCTGCACCCGCTCGTCATGGAGTAGCTCCTCAGAGGACCCTTCCACGACAACCTCGCCCGTCTCCAGCACGTACCCTCGGTCGGCCAACCTCAGTGCAGCCCTGGCGTTCTGTTCCACCAGCAGGATGGTGGTCCCATGCTCGCGCAGCTCGCCTGCTACCCTGAAGATCTCCCTCACCAACAGGGGCGCCAATCCCAACGAGGGCTCGTCCAGTAACAGAAGCTTGGGCTTGGCCATCAGTCCCCTGCCCAAGGCCAGCATCTGCTGCTCCCCTCCCGACAGTGTACCTCCCATCTGTTTCTGCCGGTCTTTCAGCACTGGGAAGATCTCAAACACGGAATTGAGATCGGTGCGAATCTCGTCCTTCTTGTCCCTGCCGCGGCGGAGATAGGCACCCAGCAGCAGGTTGTCCAGCACATTCATGGTTGAAAATACCTGCCGTCTCTCGGGCACCTGGCTGATTCCCACACGAACCACCTTGTCCGGCGACAGTCTGCCAATCCGCTGATCCTCGAAGAGGATC
>DATEXS010000389.1:0-21959 GCA_035256725.1 Anaerolineae bacterium | reverse complement strand
AGACCAGCAGCAAGAAACAGATGGTGTTGTTGATGAACATCACGTTGACCGTGACCAGGCTGAGGCAGCCCATCAGCAGACCGAGGCCCGAGGTGCTGACTGCGGCCGCAAAGACAGTGAGCCCCAGAGCCAGCAGGTCGGGCTGGGAGTAGTCGACGCCGAGGGGCAGCCCTGCCCACGTCAGCCCAATGATTACCCCTTTCGGATTACCTGCCTGGAGACACGCCATTGATGGGCTGTCTGGCAGATGCTGCCCGTCTCAGAGTAGGTATTGACAAGCCTGAGTCTTGCCTCAATCCTGGTCAGAGTGTAAACTTCCCTGTAGGCCAAGTCTGGCATTGTAGCTTCTCCTTCTGGATAAGGTGTTTCCACCATCCTTCCCTTACGGGAGAAGCACCAGACTTGGCCAGTATGTTTGTCACCACCTGGTAACGAAGTCTTGGCGCAAGCACCCTCTCAACTTGACATTCTTGGTAGACAAGGTTACAGTGCCGCCATGCCATAATGGCACCCATCGAGTAAGGAGAAGGGAGGACAATAGGAATGAGTATAAGAAGATGCGGCATAGGATTTGGGCTTTTGCTGGGCCTTCTGTTGCTGGCAATGTTTGCCCCCTCGCCTGTTCAAGCCCAGGGGAGCAGTCCGGAGGGGCTAGTCTTCGACTGCCTCACCGACGCAGGCTATGAGGTGCTGGACGTCTATGGCGACGACGAAGCAGCCATGGTGACGATGGAGCCAGTGTCCGACCAATGGGATGAAGACTTACGCACCCAGGTAGTCTGGGGCTGGCACTGCCTCTATCCGAACTATGAAGAGTCGGAGGTTCTGATATCAGCTCTGGAATACGACGATCGCTACTACCTGGCCTACTTCGTGGACAGGGCTGACTTCGGCGACTGGCTGGACGGCGAAATGGACGATGCTGATTTCGCATCGGCCTATACCTACGGGGTGTATGATACACAGATCGGAGACTGGATCAGCGAAACCGACTTCACACATACCTACTTCCTCGGCGCAGAGCCTACCATCGAAGAGGAGGGCCTGATCCCCAGGCCCGGCCAGCAGGCTGGGGAACCGGTTTTCTCTGATGACTTCAGCGACGACAACAGCGGCCTGCCCGAGGTCGAGGAGGACGAGTACGAAATCGGTTACGTGGACGGAGAGTATCACATCAACCTACTGCAGGAGGGCCAGGGTAAGTGGATGTGGTACCCAGATCAGGAGCTTGACGACTTCGCCGTTCAGGTTCAGGCTCGCCGGGTGGAAGGTTCCGACGAAGGCGACTATGGTTTGATCATCCGCGCGGGCCCCGGTGGGGAGGAGTTCTACAATTTCGCCATCAGTGCTGGCGGTTACTATAACATCTACAAGTATGGTAGCGATGGCTGGACAGAGCTCGTCGGTTTTGCCCAGGACAGCGCCATTGTGGGTGACGGCGAATGGGACCTGCTGCGGGTTGAAGCCGAGGGCCCTGCCATGTCCTTCCTGGTCAATGGAGAGCCGCTGGCCACAGTGGAGGACGAGGACTTCAGCTCCGGTACGATAGGCTTCTATGCAGCAACCTATGAAGACCCCGAGATGCTTGTCGCCTTCGACAACCTGACGGTCTGGACCGGCGAGGCTCCTTCCGAGGGTTGGTCGCTGGTGTTGGAGGATGACTTCAGCGACGACGATAGCGGCTGGCCTTCTCCGCTGGACGATACGTACTGCGAAGGAGACTATGAGGACGGCGAATACCAGGTCACAGCTACCGGTGAAGACGCGTGCCCCGTTACCTTCCCTGAGGTCTACACCGATTTTGCCTTCGAGGTTGATGCCCGCCAGGTGGAGGCACCTGAGGGCAGCATGTATGCCCTCCTTTTCAGAGCTGAGGACACCGATGATCCGATGAATATGGAGTACGCTTACGTTTTCGCTGTCAGCCCCGCAGCCGGCGACTACGCCCTCTTCGGATCCCAGGGGTTGGACGAGGAAGGCACCGTGCTGCAGGTTGGCGAGTCGTCCAGCTTCATGCTGGACGGCCAGGCCAACCGCTTCAGGGTGGAAGCTGTGGGCGAGAACATCGCTCTCTACCTAAACGGCGACCTACTGACCAGCGTCGAGGACTCGGACATCGCCGAGGGGAGGATCGGCTTCGTGGTGTGGGGCGACATCAGAGGTTCGAACCATGTTGCCTTCGACAACCTGAAGTTATATGTGCCGGAGGGCCCCCCCACTGGAGAGCCCACCTTTGGCCCTATCACCTGGTACGAGTCCATAGATGAAGATGGTGAAGCGCAGAACCCCGTCACTGAATACCCCCGTGGAACCACGCAACTTATCGCCGGCTGGGAGTATGAGAATATGGAAGACGGAGTGGAATGGGGCTACAACTGGCTTCTGGACGGTGAGATTTGGGGTGACTGGAGTGATGATTACGAGTGGCGAGGAGGGGAAAGTGGAGAATGGCGGGCGAACATCTACTACCAAGACGGGAGCCCCCTGGAATCTGGCGAGTGGGAGGTACAGCTATACGTAGAAGGTGAATTGAAACAAAGCGCCACCGCCCGCATCCGATAATCAATGATCGACATGGCCAAGGCAGAATTCTGAACAAAGGAGGACTAGAAGCATGTTTGCGTTGTTGCTACCACTGTTGCAGGAACCACCACCGTTGCCCACCACGATGGCCGCAAGCGTTGATGTGAAGAGCTTCCTGTTGAATGCGCTCTTCGCTATCCTGTGGGCAATAGTGGCCGCCATCTGCTTCGCCATCATCATCCCCATCGCGCTGAAGCTATACAACCTGCTGACGCCGGGTGTGGATGAGATGGAGGAGTTGAAGAAGGGCAACGTGGCGGTGGCCATCGTCCTGTTTGGCTTCATCTTGAGCATGACGCTGGTGGTAATCGCCATCTTCCTCAAGTGAGAGCCTAGGCATCAAGAGAGGCGAAGTCAAGCCAGCAGCCTGATTACCAGGCGGAGTATCTCGGCCTCTCTGTCGGTGCCGTTTCAGTCCCACAGCGACCGAAGCGCGAAACGACCCGCCGGCCGGCGGGTCGTTTCCTTCTCCTCTGGCAAGAGCCTCTGAAATGCCTGATTCACCAGCAGCCGACTGCGGGCCGTTGGACTGACGCCCTTGCCGTTCGCGTCCGGTAGTCCTTGACTGGCCAATCGGCTTATCGACTGGGAGGCGAGGGTGACCTGGTGCCCTAGTAAGCCTCCAACGTGCCCCGCCGCTTGGCGGTGATTTCGAACCAACTGAAGAGCAGGTAGCCGACGAAGACATACACCACTCCGATGAGAGCCTCGCCAGCCAGAAGCGGTGCCACGTCTGTGAAGCTGGAGCCGGAGATGACGAGACGCGCGGCTTGGATGCCTCTGGTCAACGGCAGGGCATAGGCTGCGTGCTGAATCCAAACAGGGAAGTTGCTCAGGGGGACGTTAGCGCCGCTGAACACCAGGAGCAGGAAGTAGATGGTGTTGTTGATGAACATCACGTTGACCGTGACCAGGCTGAGGCAGCCCATCAGCAGACCGAGGCCCGACGTGCTGACAGTAGTGATGAAGACAGTGAGCCCCAGAGCCGGCAGGTTGGCCGGGGAGTAGTCGACTCCGACGAGCAACCCTGCCCAGGTCAGCCCAATCACTACCCCTAGCATGCCGTCGATGATGTGCACCAAGGCCCTTCCCAGGAAGGTGAGCATGCGGTTGGCGGGGCTGCCAAAGAGGTAGATCAAGGTTCCCTCGTTTCGTTCCCCGCCCACGCTCATCGTAACGCCGTAGATTCCGCTCATGGCCGTCAGCTGTATGGCGTTGCCGATGGCGTAGAAGCTGGCCGTGTCGCGGCCTGTGGCAAAGGTCCCCAGAAAGGTGAAAAACAGAATCTGGGTGAGCGGTGCGATGATCTTGGTGGCCAGGTACGGTTCCAGTCTGAACCAGCGGAAGAGGGCTTTGTAGGAGAGCACTGCGCCTCCGAGGAAGATGCGAAAGGAGTTGGATAGTCTCTTCATGGGGGGTCTCTCCCTACATCAAGCTCAGAGTAGCGTCCACGCGGGCGCGGCGTAGAACGATCCTGAACAAGCGGTAAGATGCCCCAACGTAGATGCATCCCAGGATGAGCATCATAGACCAACTCAGGAGTATGTCGGGGAGAGTTGCTGCCCCGCTGCTCGTGGCGTGGAGCACCCTCGCCGCCCAGTAGGGAGCCAGGACATAGCTCAGGGGGTTGCTCCAGCCGGGCAACAGGAGGATGGGAAAAAGAAACCCTCCCAGGATATACATGGGGTACTCCAGCGCGTTCACCCAGCCGGACAGCGACAGGTTGACGGCCATCAAGGGCGAGATGAGGAGCCCGAAGGCGATGAAGACCAACACGGTTATCAGCAGCGACAGGCAGAAGGGCACAGGCTGGGCCACGCTCAGTGGGAAGCGGAAGATGAGGGACGCCAGTCCGTAGCTGAAGATCATGGACAGCAGGGACATGCTGACACTGGCCAACGTCTTGCCCATCACCACTACGGCTAGGGAGGAGGGGCTGGCTACGATCCCCTCCAGGGTGCCCATGAACCGCTCGGCGTTTATGTGGAAGGTGCCGCTGAACAGTAGGCTGGACCACAGTCCCGTCATGCCGCTCCCGACCACGACGTAGATGCCCCGGGATGGGTCGCGCTCCAAGAGCATGTAGATGGCCATGATGGCGATGAGCAGAGGTTGGATTACCACACCGAAGATCATGAAGAGGTCCACGGCCTGTTGTTTCACTTCCAGCTCGAACGCGGTGCGGACAACCCTCAAGTTGGCGATCATGCCTCACCTCCCACGAGACGGACGTAGGCGTCCTCCAGGGTGGGTTCACGCACGGTCACTCTGCCCACTTTCACTCCGTCGCCGTCCAGTCGTTGCATGATCTGCGGTACGATAGCTGAGCCCAGATGCGAGTGTACGCGCAGAGCCTGCTTCTGATCACGATCTTCCACCGAGACCGTGTCCACGTCAGGTAGCTGGCGGAGTGAGTCCACCATCGTGGGCGCTATGCCGAACACCTCCACCTCGATCACGGAGAGGTCCTCCACGTGGCGCTTCAGCCCCTCAGGCGTGTTCAACGCCACGATCCGACCATGATTGATGACCGCCACGCGCTCGCACAGCGCGTCAGCCTCAAACATGTAGTGCGTGGTGAGCAAGACCGTCTTCTTCTGGCTCACCAGGTTCTTCACCACCTGTCTCAGTTCCCTGGCCCCTACTGGGTCCAAGCCCATGGTGGGCTCGTCGAGGAAGAGGACTTGAGGATCGTGGAGAAGGCAGCGGGCCACGTGCAGCCGCTGTCTCATCCCTCGCGAGTAGCCCTCCACCCTCTCGTTCTCGCGGCCGGAAAGTCCGACCAGTTGCAGGAGTTCGGCAATACGTCGCCTGGCGACGCCCGGATCCACATGGTAGAGGTCAGCAAAGTAGCGCAGATTGTCCTTGGCGGACAGGCGCCAGTATAGCCCTCTTTCGCCGCCGAAGATGAAACCGATGAGCGGCCTGATAGCGGCCGCCTCGTCCACGAGGTCGTGGCCCAGGATGGTAGCAGAGCCAGCGGTGGGTATCAGCAGAGTGGTTAGCATCTTGACGGTCGTCGTCTTGCCAGCGCCGTTGGGACCCAGTAGGCCGAATAACTCGCCCTGTCGGACATCAAAGGAGATACCGTCCACGCCGATGACCTCTTTCGTCCGCCGGCGGATGGTCCCGATTGTGGCCCGAAAGACCCGACGAAGGTCACGTACTTCTATAGCATTCATACACCCTCACTGTAGCGACCTCTATGTGGTGCCGAGACGCTCCTCGCAGGGCCAGGGGTATGGAAGTAGCAGGACTGAGGACAATACTATATCGCTAATTCGCTGTCTTCTCAAGCTCAGTCCGGCCCGTGGCCCTCAGATTTCACATTGGCTGGCGGCTCAAGCTGCGTACCCTCAGGCAAGCTGGGACTCTGAGGGTGAGATTCGCTAGGCCGCGGTCTGCGACAAGGCTAAAGGCCGCCGCGCCCGCGAGGTGGGCGTGCCAAAAGGGGTCTGCGCCTCGTTTTCCCGTGCGGTATCGAGGTGTCAGTTTGACTTTGAGCAAGCGCGTAGCTAGAATGAAGTACACTTTGTATTGGCAGAGGTGAACGGTCGTTGAAAAAGATGGATACCTCGATACGATGGACGCGCAGCGCAGCCGGGTCAAGAGGCATGTGGGTGACTCTTCTCCTGTCGATGCTTGTCACCGCCAGCATCTTGTCTTGCGTACCTTTTTCCAGTGGGTTGCCCAGTGTCTCGCAGCCAGTGACCACCAGTGCAGCCAGCCCCACGCCTGTGTTGGTAGTGGTCACTCCCACCGCGTTGCCAGAGGGGGTAATTGCGGAGGCTGCCGCGGAGGAGCTTCTGCTGATCAACATCTACGAGCGGGTCAATCCTGCGGTGGTGAACATCGAGGTGCTGGGACCGGCCCCGGCCCCCTTCGGGGATGACCTCTTCCCTGAGGGCGAGGGCTCCGGTTTTGTCATTGACAAAGAAGGACGCATCGTCACCAATAACCACGTGGTTGAGGGAGCCGAGGAACTACAGGTGACTTTCTACGACGGGACGATCGTGGAGGCCCGGGTGCTGGGAACCGATCCCTATAGCGACCTCGCGGTCATAGAAGTGGACCTTCCAGCCCAGTTGCTTCGCCCTGTGTCCCTGGGGGATTCGGCAGGACTGAGGGTGGGGCAATGGGCCATCGCCATCGGAAACCCCTTCGGGCTGGAGGGCACGATGACTACGGGGGTGGTCAGCGCCCTAGGCCGGACGCTTCCCGCGGAGAGCCTGTTTGCCATACCGGAGGTTATTCAGACGGATGCGGCCATCAACCCTGGGAACTCGGGAGGGCCGCTGTTGGACGCGCAGGGGCTGGTCATAGGCGTCAATACCGCCATCAGGAGCACCACAGGGACCAGCATGGGTGTCGGCTTTGCAGTGCCAGTGAATCTGCTCAAGAAGGTGATACCCCACCTGATCTCCGAGGGACGGTATGACCACCCCCAATTGGGAATCAGAGGGATCACCATCAGCCCGCTGCTTGTGGAGGAGCTTGATCTACCGGTGGGGACGGGCGTACTGATCTCGGAGGTCACCGCCAATAGCCCTGCAGAAAAGGCCGGCATCAGGGGTGGATCGAGAGAAGTATCCATCCAGGGGAGGCTGGTACGTGAGGGGGGCGATATCATCACTGCCATCGATGATCAAAGCATCTCCCAGTTCGAGGCCCTGCTATCATACATCGTCATGAATACTGAGGTTGGCCAGGAGATCTCTCTGGGCATCGTCCGAGACGGGGAAGAGATGGTGGTGAAGGCTGTGCTCGGCCCCAGACCCTAGGGCGCGGCCTACGATGGGGACCAAACACGGACGAGGCGGATCGCCAATCGCCGCAAACCAGGAAGGAGAGGGATCTGGATTCTGGAGAGTTTGCCAGGCAGCTGATAGACGCTGTAGCCGAAAAGAAGGGCTCAGACATCATCCTGCTAGATGTGCGCTCAGTCTCACTGCTCGCCGACTACTTCATTATTTGCGGCGGCGACACGGAGCGGCAACTGAAGGCTATCTGTGATGATGTGCTCGACCGAGGTACAGAACTTGGCGTGAAGCCCTTGCGGGTGGAAGGATCAGCCGGCTCTGGCTGGATGGTTCTGGACTACGCCAGCGTCATCGTGCACATCTTCCTGCCAGCTCAGAGGGACTACTACCAGTTGGAGGAGCTATGGAGCGACGCTCCGCTGGTAGTGCGGGTGCAGTGAGCGGCGAGCGCGGCCTTGCTCAGAGCGCACCCGTGAGCCTGGCCCACAGCTCGGGCAACTCTCTGGCCGCTGGACCCAGGATCACCTCGTCGGCCAGGGCAGACAGGGCGGTTTCCTGCACGTTCACTTCCACCAGGTAGGCTCCCGCGTTGTGGGCTATGGCGGGTAGGGAGGCGGCGGGGTGCACGACAGCGGAAGTGCCGACAACCAGCATTAGATCGCACCTCTCCACGGCTGCATAGGCCGCATTCATCACCTCCGAGTCCAGGGACTCTCCAAACCACACCACGTCTGGCCTCAGGAGTGCGCCGCAGGGGCACGTCGGGGGTATGCGGCTGAGAGGGACCTCGTGGTTGTCGCAAACGGTGTTGTCCGTGGTACACCGGACTCGCCAGATGTCTCCGTGCAACTCCAGGATGCGTTCGCTGCCTGCCCGCTGGTGAAGGCCGTCAACGTTCTGGGTGATGAGAGTGAAATCCTCGCACCACCTTTCCATCTCGGTCAGGGTGCGGTGAGCAGCATTGGGCTGACAGCCGGCGATCAACCCTCGGCGCCAGTCATACCACTCCCAGACCAAGGTGGGATTTCGCATAAAGGCCTGGGGTGTGGCCAGTTCCTCCGCGCGATACTGGCGCCAGAGGCCGTCTGCTCCTCGGAAAGTGGGAACGCCACTCTCCGCGGAGATGCCTGCACCTGTCAGCACGGCCACGGACCTTAGAGACGCGTTCCTCACGGTTGTGCCGGTTCCCACCTAGAACATCACGCTTTCTGCGGCGCTCTCGTAGGGAAACAGTTCGTCTGTGGAGAACCAGTGGCTAATCTCGTAGCTGGCCTCCTGGGCGTCGCTCGAGGCATGCACGAGGTTCCTGACCGCTCTTTTCAATTCGTTGGCCGCGATGGGCGAGGTGATGGAGAAATCCCCGCGAATCGTGCCGGGGTCTGCAAAGGCAGGCAAGGTGAAGCCGCACATCTTTCTGACCACGCTGATGGCGTGGGCACCCTCCAAGACCAGGGCCAGCAAAGGCCCGGAGGTCAGGTAATCCACATTCCAATTCTTGATCATGGTGCCGATCTCCATCGCGTCATCGGTGCCGATCTCCGTGATGGGGTCCTTGCCCTGCTCGCGGTAGGTTTGCAGCGTCTTCTCGCCCATGCCCCTGATCCATTCCGGGGTATTTGGATAGTGGCTCTCCACGTGCTCCCTGGTGGCGTGCACCAACTTCAGACCCACCATCTTCAGTCCCGCTTCCTCGAATCTGGTGAGAATCCTGCCCACGATGCCTCTTTTCACGGCGTCTGGTTTCACTAGCACGAGCGTCCTCTCCACCACATCCGCTCTCATCGGCAAGTCCTTTCCTTTCCACCCCGGCCATTTACGCTGTGAAGGCGTGTAGCGGGGCCACACGCCTTCAGTAGCCAGGAGTTGTCGTACGCGCTCGAGCCAAACCTCATTGAGCGATCATCACTCTCAACCAGCGATACTTGTCCAGCGCCTTTTGGAGTCGCCCACTTCTCATGTACGCGTCGGCGAGCAGTTCGTGGATCGGAAGATGATCTGGAGCGCCATCCGACACAGCCTCCAGTTCCTGCACAAGCTCCTCTACCATGCTGCCGTAAGAGAGCACCGTGCCGTACTGCTGGGAGGCCTGTTCCAGATCGCCGGCTTCTGCATAGGCTCTAGCCAAGGCCAGTCGGGTGGTGTGATCGCGAGGCCTCGCCTCCAGGTATGCCAGATAGTCATCTATGCTCCCTCCGGGCCCGGGCGCTTGCTCGGCGAGTTCCCTTTCCGCTGTAGCGGCTGCCGCCTCTGCCACCGGAGCGGCAGGGGCTACGTACTCGCGTTCCGGCGCTTCCTCTGGCTCCTCGGCCAGAGGTTCCGCCTCGGGCAATTCCTCAATGGGAGTTAGCGCCTCTTCCTGCGCGACGCTGATCTCTTCCTCCGCCGCTTCCGCCCTCAGCTCCCGCAGCCAGGAAGGAAGCTCCTCTTCCTCCAGAGGAGACAGGGGGACTTCTCCTGCGGCGGCCTCAGCCTTCTCCATGAGGACGCCGGTGTCTCCCTCTGCCGCCTGGGCTCTCAGCTCACGCAGCCACGAGGGAATCTCCTCTTCCTCCAGGGGGGGAGGCGGCATGCGCTCAGCGGAAATCTCAGCGCCGCCCGGTGCAAGGGCTTCCTCCATCTCGGCCTGTGCGCTCAAATCGCCGAGCCAGGCGGGCACCCCTTTTTCCTCCACCGGCTGTTCCAGCTCTTCCTCCGCGCTGATTCGAATCTCCTCCGGTGGTGGGATCTCGCCCTCACGAGCCATCTCCTCCTTCAGCTCCTTGAGCCAGGAGGGAAGCTCAGCCTCAATGATGTGAGGTGCCGGCTCAGCCTGGGTAAGCGGCTGCGCCTCCTCTGCACGTAGCTCTCGCAGCCAGGAAGGCATCTCTTCCTCGGCAGGGTGGCCCAGTGCCTCTCTGGCGGTCTCTGCTTCTTCGGAGGCCAGAGCGACCTCCTCCTGGGCGGCCTCCTCGAGCAAGTGTGCCTGTGGCTCTTCCTCCATCGCCTCCTCCCGCAGCTCGAGAAGCCAGGAGGGCAACTCTTGACCCTCAAGGGTGGAAGCAGGTGCCTCCGAGACAGCCATCTCGGGCGCCTCGGCGGCGATGGTGAGGTCCTCTTCCCGTGACCAGGCTATCTCTTCCTCAAGGATCTCTTCCTCTTCCCCCAGAGCTAAGTCGCCCAATGCGGCACCTTCGGGTCTAAGCTCCTTGAGCCAGGTTGGCATCTCCTCCTCTGGCGTGGGAAGCGCGGCCTCCTCTGGGGACTCCTCTATCTGGCCACCAGGGACCGACTCCTCGGCAGCTTCAACTTTGGGTCTCAATTCCGCAAGCCAGCTGGGCACCTCCTCCTCCGCCATGGGCTCCGCCGACTCGTCTCTGACCACAGGCGCTTCCTTTTGCTCCTCCAGGCTGGGCTCAGGAAGGCCCTCCTCTTCCAGGAGGGCCTTGGATCGCTCCATCCAGGCCATGATCTCCTCGATGGAGGCTGATTCGTCGGGCATGGTTTCGCGGAGGCGATCCCTGGCGCCCCGGCTGATTTCCGGCTCCGCCTCCGCCGAGTGGTACTCCTCCCACTCGGCTGCCTCAGGCTCCTGTCTCTCTGCGCTCACCTCGGCTGTCGGTCCTTCTGGCTGAGCTGGGATCTCTTCATCCGCTCCCACGGGCCCCGAAACGGCCTCTGCGCGAAGACTTCTGAGCCAATCCGGAACGCCATCCTCGCCCTCGTCACTCCCGGGTGCGGCCTGCTCAGATACAGCTTCCTCGGACAACTCGGCGAGCCAACTTGGAGGCTCCTCTGCGGCTTCGTGGATTTGGTCCATTTCTACTGCCCAGATTGCTGGTTCGATCGCTGGCGCCTCTGGTCCCTCAGCAGTCGGTGCAGTGTCTTCCATGGGGGAGGTTTCTTCCTGCGGTGCAAACTCGGCCTCGGCTGCTTCCTCTGTCGCGCCGCCTAGATCACGGAGCCAGGCGGGTATCTCGCCCTCTGTAGACTCCACAACCCGATCCTCGGATTCCGTTGCCTCCGCTCCGTCAGCCTCCCTCTCCTCTGCGAGTTGCCGAAGCCAGTCGGGCATCTCGTGAGCCTCGGGCGAGGCTGGGGCGGCCTCCGCTTCAGGCTCCTCCTCTTCCTCCCTCAGTCTGCGGAGCCAGTCTGGCATCGCTTCATCGAGGTGCTCCTGAGGGCGAACCGCTGGCGCCTCAGGTTCTGGCCGATCGTGGCCGCGGCCTCCTGGCGTGGCGGTCGCTAACTCCTCTAGCTCTTCGGCCAATTCTGCCTTGTCCAGTCGAGGTACCCTGACCGGCTGCGGGGAGAGCGAGGACCTGTCTTTGAACAGTGCGTGGGCCACCACGTTTTCCGGATCCATGGCTTGAGCGATGTCTAGAAGAATCCTTGCCTCGGACTCGCGGTCGCTACCCAGCAGGATCTGGCCAAGAATCAAGTTCGCTTTCAGGCAGTGGGGATACCGCTCCAGTATCGCCTCACATACCTCGGCTGCTTCCTGTCGCTGGTCGCTCCACCATAACGCCTGCGCGAGGGCCACTTGTACGTCGGGTCGGTCGGGATCTTCTTCCAACACTCCCCTGAATTCGTCTATGGCCCGTTGGTACAGCTCCTCCCTGAGATAGAGCCGGCCCAGGGCTGCGGGCGTGAGTTTGAGCTTGGGTGGGGCTGTGCCGTCGCGGTCGGCATAGAGCCTCTGCAATTCCGCCCTGATCTCAGCGTTGCCGGGGCCCAACTCAAAGGCTCGCTCCAGTTGCCAGATTGCCTCGTCCAGAGCTCCCTGTTCGTCGAAGATGATCCCCAGGCCGACGCGAACGACCATGTCTTCCATGTCGGCACCGAGAACCCTCTTGAACAGGCTTGCTGCCTCTACGTAGTCTCCCTTCTCCAGGCAAGCCTCGCCCATGAGGCGGTACGCCCTTACGTACTTGGGGTAGTGCTTGATGATGTGACGGCAAATGGCGATGGCCTGATCATACGAGTCAGCCCTGATGAGCTCCTTCGCTTCATCACAGTACTCGCTCAGGGTTACCTCAGCCATGGTTCTTCCTCCGTCCACTGTCAGAAGCCGGGGATCTCAATAATATTATGCACTCTTTCCGTGAGATTGTCAACGTCTCGTTGCCTTCACGGGCGTAGCGTCGCAGGCCGCCTGACAGCAGTCCCATCGCTCAATCTGGGGGCCTCGGCCTGCCTTTCTGGGGAACGGGAGCAGTCGGCCTGACCCGGGACAGGCTAGACCAGGCGATGCACCCCTTTGATGTGGACTATTATGTCGTCCACGGGCACTTCTGCCCGTGTCGGAGGTCCCAGGGGATCCTCCACCTCTTCGCCAAGCAGGGCCTGGAGAGTGGCTGCAACGGAGTTGGACAGAGCTGGCAAATCGTACCCGCCTTCCAGTGTAAAGACCAGGCGGCCCTCGCAGAACTCGTTGGCTATTTCCTTGAGTACACCAGCCAAGTAGCCATAGCCGGTGGCCGAGAGTTGCATCATACCCAAGGGGTCGGCCCAGTGGGCATCATAGCCGGCAGAGACCAGCAGCAACTCTGGGTGATACCTCTCGGCAACAGGGTAGAGTATCTCGTCAAAGATCCGCCCGTATCCCTCATCGCCGACGCCGGCAGGGAGAGGAACGTTGACGGAAAAGCCCTTACCATTGCCTTCGCCGATCTCGGACCAGTGGCCGGTACCTGGATAGTAGGGGTACTGGTGAGTCGAGAAATAGAGGACCTGATCGGTGGCGTAAAAGATCTCCTGGGTCCCGTTGCCGTGGTGCAGGTCGAAGTCCACGATGAGGACTCGAGATAGGCCCTTGCGGTCCAGGATGTGTCTTGCGGCCACGGCCACGTTGTTGAACACGCAGAATCCCATACCGCGTCCGGGCAAGGCGTGATGACCAGGCGGGCGCACGAGGGCAAACCCGTTTTCGGCGGCGCCGGAGAGTACGGCTTCGACGAGATTAACCAGGCCGCCCGCCGCGAGTAGCGCCACGTCGTAAGAGTGATCGTTCAAGTAGGTATCGGGGTCCAAGTTGCCCCCACCTCTGTCAGCGACCTCTTTGACTCGGTTGACGTAGTGCTCATGGTGCACACTAAGAAGGTGCGTCGTGGGCACCGCAGTAGGCTTCACCTCCAGCAACCGGGCCAGCAATCCCCGCTGGCCAAGCACCTGCATTGTCGCTTCTAGTCGTTCGCGCCGTTCGACGTGTCCCGGCTGATTGTGCAACAGAAATCGAGAATCATACACGAAGGCTGTAGACATGGTCTGGCCTCTTTCCTGTGATCAAAGGATCAGCAGGTCATGAGAGGAGTGCGGGCTGATGTCGGTTCACTCAGTTGAAGACCTCGTCGACGAGGCTGTGGATCTTGTCCCAATCCGGGTAGAGAAGACTCGGTTCATCGCCTGGTTGTCGCTGGGAAGGGTCAAGATATGCCCGGTCTATGACTACGAAACGGACTTCGTCGGGGTCCACCTGGCTGGCCATCGTGGCCAGCCGCGCGGTGGTCGCGGGGGAGAGGTCTGTATAGAAGCTATTGCTCATCGTTTGTAGAAGCTGCGGCAACTGAGGGAGCATCTGGAGACTGAGGAACTTCTTGCCCAGGGCTACAAGCGCTTTCTGCTGTCTGGCCATGCGGTCGAAGTCATCACTGCCGTGCCTGGTGCGACAGTATATCAGCAGCGTCTCGCTATCCATGTGCTGCTGGCCGGCGGGGATGTGTATGGTAATCTCGCCACCCCGATCATCGGGGTACTTGTTGTCCCAGATCTCCTTTTCGACATAGATGTCCACCCCTCCAAGGAGGTCCACGGCGTCTCTGAACCCCTGGAGGTTGATCATGACGTAGCCATGAAGCGGAATACCGAAGTCCTGCTGGATGGTGTCCATAAGCAGGGCTGGTCCTCCTCCCGGGTAGTTCTGGGTCTCGCCTAGCACGTGCGCGATGTTGATGCGCCGCTTTCCGTGGCCAGGCACTTCCACGTACAGATCTCGGGGGATGGAGAAAAACGTGGCCTCATTCGTCTCGGTATCGAGTGAGGCGATCATCATGGTATCGGTCCGAAAAGCCCGGTGCTGCACTTCCCACCGCTGATCCAGTCCCACAAGCAGGATGTTGATTCGAGAACCACCCTCCAGGGCCAGTTGGGTTGCCTGCTCCGCTGGGACACTCTCGAAGCGTGGTCCCACCGCGGGGAAAAGCCCGCTGGCTTCCAGGGGGTGGACGAGGCTCCGGTATATCTCGTAGAAATAGGGGATTTCTATCAGTTCGTAGAACAGGTAGCCTGATGCTACGCCCGCGACCGTACAGATGGTCATGGTTAGAGAGGCGAGCAAAGCGATGCTCAGGCTACGACATCCACTGCGGCTGCTGGTTTTCTGTTTCATGTTCCTCGAAAAACGCCCACCCTCCAATTATAGCATCTAACAACACCCTGTCAAAAGCCTCGACCCGGAGTGGCAAACCGGCCGGGCCAGCGCTGGGAGCCTCCTCCAGCGGACGGCCTACGCGCCTTCCGCACGCCGACGCAGAGCGCCCGTCGGCAGGAAGGGCTAGGGCCGCGGCAACCTACTTGGTCTGGCCTTCGCCGGAAACATGGCCGAGAAGGCCTGCTGCCGAAAAACCGCTTGTCGATGAACCTGAAGTCATAAGAAGCCCCGCATCAGCCGGCTCTTGCTGATGCGGGGCCGTCGTTGGTCCACCTGTGCGAGCTTACTGATACTGCCCCACCTCAGTTGCGGACAGCAGGGTAGGCCAGGGCCGCCTGTTGCGACTAGGCAGCCTCCGCTACTTCCTCTACAACTGCCTCCTTCTTGCTTTGCCAGATACCCCATACCAGGATGGCCATGAGGACAACCATTACTATCAGGCTTGCTGGTGTGCCGCGAGATTCCACAATCAGCGGGGCGGCCAGGAGGCTGATCAGGTTCACCACCTTGATCATGGGGTTGAGCGCCGGGCCAGCTGTGTCCTTCAGCGGGTCGCCAACGGTGTCGCCCTCTACCCCGGCTCTGTGGGCTGGCGAGCCTTTTCCGCCGAAGTGGCCGTCTTCGACGTATTTCTTGGCGTTATCCAGGGCGCCGCCCGAGATAGCCATAAACACGGCCATGAGCTGCCCTACCAGGATAACCCCAGCCAGGAAGGTTCCTAGCGCCTCCACGGAGAAGAGAAGGCCCACGATCAGCGGCGAGGTTACCGAGATAACCACAAGGCTGATCAGTTCCTTCTGGGCAGCGGCGGTGGTAATGCTTACCACCCTGCCGTAGTCCGGCCTGGTCGTGCCCTCCAGAACGCCCGGGATCCTAAACTGGCGGCGCACCTCGTTCACCACCAGGTTCCCGCCGCGGGCCACCGCCCTCAACGAGAAGGCGGAGAAGAGGAAAGGCAGGGCACCTCCCAGGAGAAATCCAATGGTGCCATTGAGGGTCGAGACCGGTATCCCTTGATCCAGCAGCTGGAGGAGTGGTACGTCGGGATTGGCCAGAGTCAACGCGTCAGCGACGAACGAGAAGAACAACGCCGTGGCCGCCACCACCGCGGAGGCGATCGCTATTTGTTTGGTGATGGCCTTGGTCGTGTTGCCCACGGCGTCGAGTTCGGCCAGCAGGGCCTGGGCCTTCTCGTCTGCACCACCCATCTCTCCAATGCCGCTGGCGTTGTCGGCAATAGGTCCAAACGCGTCCATAGCTACGTTGTTGCCGGTGAGGGCCAGCATGCCGATGCCCACCATGGCCACGCCGTACAGTACGTGAATGAGCGACTGTCCCTGGAAAACCACGAGGCTGCAGCCGAGGGCCACGACGACGGCTAGCAGACTCCACACGCTGGCTTCCATTCCCAGAGACAGGCCAGAGAGGATCGTGGTGGCCGCGCCGGTCTTGGTGGATTCGGCGACCTCCTGCACTGGCCTATGTTTGAACGAGGTGAAGTGCGAGGTCAGGGGGTTGAAGACGACAGCCAGGGCCACACCGACGGCGTTCAGAGTCGCCAATTGCCACTCGCGGGCGTAGAGAAGCGAGAAGATGAAAGCGAAGACGATGATGGTCACGGATGCCATCTCGTAAGAACGGAACATGGCCCCCTCGGCGTCCTTGGAGCGGAGGAACCGGATGGGGAAGGTCTGCCAGATCGGCACGGCAAGCGTCCCCAAGATAGAGGAGACTACTCCGATGGCTCTCACGATGAGCGGATACACGATCCAGAATGTGTTGCCTGTCTCGTGGAAGAGGAACAGGCCGAGGATTAGCGCGGATACGATGGTTACCTCGTAGCTTTCGAAGATGTCGGCGGCCATGCCCGCGCAGTCTCCGACGTTATCCCCTACGAGGTCGGCGATCACCCCTGCGTTTCTGGGATCGTCCTCTGGCAGACCCTGTTCTACCTTGCCTACAAGGTCCGCACCCACGTCCGCAGATTTTGTATAGATGCCTCCCCCAATACGCATGAACAGGGCTACTAGTGTGCCACCAAAGCCAAATCCTATCAGGGCATCAGGGGCGGCTTTGCCGAAGATCATGAAGATAATGGTCCCTCCCAACAGCCCCAGGCCATCGGTCAACATCCCGGTGAAGGTGCCTGCGCGATAGGCAACGGTGAGGGCACCATTGTAGTTGTTCTCCGCCGCCTGCCTGGCGACGCGGATGTTGGCCTCGATGGCCACCCTCATGCCCAGCTGGCCGACCAGCGTGGAGAAGGTGGCGCCCACCACGAACGCCAGGCTCCGGGCGACACCAATCCATAGGCGGGCTGCGTTCTGATCGTTGTTGAACATGGCCAGAGCTTCTTGACTTGGCTTGACCACGTAGACGCTGAAGAAGAGAAGGACCGCCAGCACGGCCAGGATGGGCAGCATACTCCTCAGCTGTCTTTGCAGGTAGGCATTGGCGCCAGTTTTGATCGCCTGCCAGACCTCCAGCATGGCTCCCCCTGCCTTCTTGCGTCGCAGCGTGTCGCGCCACAGCCAAAAGGCATAGAGTAGGCTGATGACGGCCACCCCGAGGACCGCGTAGAGCATCGTTGCTTCAAGACTACTTAACTCTGACATATGGACATGCCTCCTATACGTGCTTTGTCAGTTCTGCTTCTCTGCGCTCTTGATACACAGGGCGCGCCCGGCTCCACGACCCGCCCGGACGACCGCGGTATCTGAGCCGCCACCCGTTCGGCAGTCATCGGGCGGTATTCTACCAGCCCACAAACCGCAAGGCAAGTCTGGGTAGTAGCCGCCAGTTACGCGGGCAAAAGAGTGCCTCAGGCCGAGCGCAATCACCGTTCATTCTATTCTTCGAGGGTCAAAATCAGGTCCTATCCTGGTCGTAATTCGGTCTGAATTCGGAGGCCGGACTTGTGTCCGTAGCGTACTGTCGCGCTCGATGCTGGCCCGGCCACAGCGGGCCAAAGCGCTCAGGCCACGCCGCGACCGCGGGTCCCGCGCAAGCAGGGACGAGGACCGAGACCGGCGCCAAGCCAGACTTCAGGGAGCTCGCAGGCTGGCTTCACCAACCATCTGGCTGCGACCATGGTGGCTAATGCCACCATCGGCCATTGACGAGAGGCTCAGCGGGAACGGGGTGGTCTGCTCTCCCCGTTCCCTTGACATCGCACCCTGAGGTCGATAGGGTCCCAGCGACAGTCGTTGCTCCACCCGATGACTAAGTGCTATAATCTCCAAGGGCCGTGCCGCGACAGAGAGGGGGGCGCTATCGTGACTCGCGAGACCTTCGACGAACAACTCAAAGCATTGGAACAAAGCATTCTGGATATGGGCAGATTGGTGGATGCAGCAATCGACCTTAGCGTGGACGCCCTGGCCAAACGGGACATCGACCTCTCAGGTCGCGTGATCAGAGATGATGAGATCATAAACCAGGCCCAGCAGGATATCGAAGAGAGGTGCCTGGTGCTGATTGCGACTCAGCAACCGCTGGCCAGCGACCTGAGGGTGATCTTCGCCATAGCTCACATCGCGACAGAGTTGGAGCGCATGGCGGACCACGCCAAGGGCATCGGGCAGATTGGCGTGATGATGGGGCCTCGTGAACCGCTCAAGCCGCTGGTGGATATCCCGCGCATGGCCAGCAAGGCCCGCTGGCTTCTGGAGAAAGAGCTGGAGGCGTTTGTCAACCGGGATGTGGAGCTGGCCAGGAGTCTGGGAGCTGAAGATGACGAAGTGGACCGCCTCTACGATCAGGTGTTCAGAGAGTTGCTGGTCTTCATGATGGACGACCCCAGGACCATCACCAGGGCCACCTATCTCTTGTGGGTTGCCCACAATCTGGAGCGAATCGCAGACCGCGCCACCAACATCGGAGAACGGGTGGTCTTCCTGGTGAGGGGAGAGGTGGAAGAGCACAATGTCTAGAGAAGGGGTCGGGACGGACATGGACACTGCTGATGCCAACCAGCTACTGCGCTGGCTGGACGAGGAGCACCGGCGAGACAAAGCCCAGCTTGTGGCCCTGGAGAGGAGGGTCGATGAACAGGCGAGGGAGATTGCCCACAGCCAAAAGTCCCTGGAGGAACTGGGAGAGAGGCTAGACCAGGCCGGTGCAGAAGTCAAGAGTCTGTCTCGATTCGATCAGGCCTTGCAGCGGGCTCGAGACGAGATCATGTCGGTGGTGCGCGGTTTCGAGGAGCGCCTGGCCACAGATGCGGATGACGGGGACAGGCGGTTGGTTCAGGAGACACAGTCGCGGATGCAAGCGGTTGCCGCGCTCGACCGACGGATCGAACAGGTGTTGAAGCTTGAGCAACAACTTCAGACGCAGAGGGTGGACATCGAGAGTCTGCGCAAAACCACGTCGGGCGTGCAGCCGCAAATCGAAGGGGTGGTCAAGGAAATCAAGGCCCAGCAGGAGAGACTGCTGGGCCTGATCGAGCGCATCAAGAGGAACGAGGAGGGCCTGGCCACGATCCCATCAGACTTGGAGCAGGCACAGGCCAGGTTTGCGAGGGTGGAGGAGAGCCTGAAGCTGCTCAGGATTCAAGACCAGCAAGGCGCTCCGCGCATCGCCGAACTGGAGGCATCTGACCAAGCGCTGCGTCAGCAGCAGACTGAGCTGTCCGACGAACTCCGCCGGGTGGATGGTCGAGGGAAGAAGCAGATCACCGCCTGGAGCAAAGAGATGGCTAGCTGGCGGGACGAGGCGCAGCGGATCCCAGAACAGATAGCTCAGGCGGACAGGCAGCGCAGAGAGACGGAGCAAACACTGGCCGCCCTAGATGCGCTGAGAATCCAGCTGGAAAAGGACAGAGAGTCGCTCCAGCACATGGAGCGAACAGCAGAGGAACGCCAGAGACAGCAACTCGAGGAGTGGCGGAAGGAGAATGAGTTGCTCTGGCTGGCTAATGACGAGAGGTGGCAGCAGCTCTCCCAGGACAACGCCAGACGGGATGGTCACATGCAGTTGCTGTGGGAGACCCAGTTGGGCTTTTTCCGCCGAGACGTTACGAACGTGGAGAAATTCATCAAAGAACTGGAGAAGCGCCTGCTGCGACCTAAGAGATAGACTAGATGGCACGGCGACTTCGGACTATCGGCACAGCAGGGCACGTCGATCACGGCAAATCCGCCCTGATCAAGGCACTTACCGGCATCGATCCCGACCGGCTCAAGGAGGAGAAGGAGAGGGAGATGACCATTGATTTGGGTTTTGCCTGGTTGACGCTACCCAGTGGGGCCGAGGTCAGCATCATTGACGTGCCAGGTCACGAGAGCTTCATCAGGAACATGCTGGCCGGCATAGGAGGAATTGACGCGGCGCTGTTCGTGGTGGCTGCCGATGAGGGGATAATGCCCCAGACCCGGGAGCACCTGGACATCCTTGATCTCCTCCAACTTCAGTACGGCCTGGTGGCCATCACCAAAGCCGACCTGGTCGAGGATGAAGACTGGCTCGAGTTAGTCGCGGAAGAGGTTGTCGATTTGCTGAGAGATACCTCGTTGGCTGAAGCCGAGGTTTTGCCCGTATCGGCCGTGACCGGTCGGGGCCTCGGCACCCTGGTGGAGAAGCTGGATGGACTCTTGGAGCGCGTGCCGGCGAAGCGCGACCTGGGAAAGCCTCGTCTGCCCGTGGACAGGGTCTTTGTGATGCCAGGTTTCGGGACGGTCGTAACCGGGACGTTGGTGGACGGCGGACTGGAGGTCGGCCAGGAGGTCGAGATCTCCCCATCAGGACAGAAGGCACGTATCCGTGGGCTGCAAACCCACAAGCAGAAGCTGGAGAGCAGCCCCCCTGGGGGGCGGGTGGCCGTCAACCTGGGCGGCGTGAGCGCCGATGAACTGCGGAGGGGCGACGTGCTGTCGCTTCCCGGAGCGCTGGAAAGCAGCAGGCTCATAGACGCCCGCCTGCGTTTGCTGGAGAGGGCGCCTAGACCGCTCAAGCACAACGTAGAGGTGGAGTTCTTCAGCGGGCCTGCACAGATCATGGCCCGGGTGCGGTTGCTCAGCGACGAGGCGATACAGCCCGGGGAGGAGGGCTGGGTCCAGTTTCGACTCGCTGAACCGCTCGCACTACTACGAGGCGATCGCTTCGTGATCAGGTTGCCCTCTCCAAGCCTGACCGTCGGTGGTGGAGCAGTGGTGGATCCAATCCCGCGTCGGCGTCACCGTCGTTTCCGTCCCGCTGTGGTCGAGCGATTACAGGCGCTATCCCGAGGGAGTGCTGAGGAGATCTTGCAGGATGCATTGAGAGGCCCTCACCCGCGTCAGGTCGAAGACGTTCTGAGGGAGAGCGGGTTGCCCGAGGGTGAGGGGGAACGGGCCCTGCAACAGCTACTTGGAAGAGCCGAGGTTCTGCTCATCGGCGCGGACCAGGAGGTCAGCCCGCAGGTGCGCTCTCGAGATGGGTACGTCGTATCTGCCCCCGGCTACGAGGAGCTGATGGCTCGCCTCGAGAGAGTGTTGGCTGACTATCACGCACGCTATCCGTTGCGTTCAGGGATGCCTCGTGAGGAACTGAAGAGCAGGGTGGACCTGCCCCTGCGTGCCTACAACGCGCTGCTCTCCCATGCCAGCGCCCAGAACAGAGTCGCGGAACAGGGAGCCATAGTGCGGCTGCCTGAGCACCGGATCAGGTTCAGCCCGGAGCAACAGAGACGTGTAGACGAGCTGTTGGCTAGGTTCGCGGCAAGTCCCTACGCACCCCCGTCGGTAGCGGAGGCCGAGGCTGCCATTGGGGCGGAGCTGTTGAATGTCCTGATGGAGGAAGGGAGGCTGGTGCGCGTTAGTGAGGGTGTGGTATTTCTCGCCGAGACCTACCAGGAGATGGTGGGGCGAGTGGTGAGCCATCTCGAGCGAGAAGGCAGCATCACCGTCGCCGAGGTCAGGGACATGTTTGGGGCTAGCCGCAAGTATGCCCTGGCCTTAATGGAGCATCTCGACGACCAACGTGTCACCAAGAGGGTTGGTGATCTAAGAGTGCTTCGTTGAGGCGGCCCCATGCCTCTGGACCTGGGCTTGCTTGGACAGCAGATAACGGCCATGGTGCAGGTTGTGGATGCCGAAGGTCGCCGGCGACTTCTGGCGCAGGCCCGAGACCTGCTGACCTCCATCGACCCGCTGGAATTGGGCATCATGCTGAAGCAGCGCACGCTAAGGTTGCCATGGCTCGTGGCTGTGCCTGGGAACAGCCTGGCAGGC
>DATEXS010000388.1:0-3751 GCA_035256725.1 Anaerolineae bacterium | reverse complement strand
GGCATCCGGCAGACATGAATAGGGCGTCCTGCTATGCCAGAGCAGGCCAGGCTGAGGCAGCGCCATGGCACTGGCTAGGTTAGATGTTGATGACCAACGCCTGTCACGAGTACAAGGGCGGCATCCACCTCCACACGACAGCCTCTGACGGAGCGGCCTCTCACCAAGAAGTGGCTCGTCTCGCTGCCCAGGCAGGTCTGGATTTCCTGATCGTCACCGACCACAACGTGCTGACCAGCGGCGTGGACGGCTGGTACGATGACGTATTGCTGCTGGTCGGCGAGGAGATCCACGACACTACTCGCCTGCCGGAGGCCAACCACTACCTGGCCTTTGACATCCAGAGCCACGTCCCCGCAGAGGGAGCCAGCCCCCAGCAGGTGATTGATGAAGTCAACTCCCGAGGTGGTTTCGGGTTCATCGCCCATCCCTTCGAGCACAGCCCGCCCCTCACAGGCGAACCGGAGCTGCCCTGGGTGGACTGGGAGGTCATCGGCTACGCCGGATTGGAGATCTGGAACTACATGTCCGAGTTCAAGAGCTATCTCCGCAGCGTGGCCGGCGCTCTGTTCTTCATCCTCTGCCCACGGACGGCCATCGCAGGCCCGTTTCCGGAGACGCTGGCCAAGTGGGACGAGCTGCTATCGCGCCGCAAGACGGCGGCGATCGCCGGCACCGATGCCCACAGTGCCACGTACAGCATCGGGCCGCTGAGGCGCGCGGTCCTTCCCTACGAAGACTGCCTTAGGGCGGTGCGCACCCACATCCTGACCCCGGAGCCGTTGACCGGAGCATTGGACCACGACCGTCGGATGGTCTACCAAGCGCTGAGGGAAGGCAAGTCTTTCGTGGCCTACGACGCCATCGGGGACGCCACTGGTTTCTCCTTCCAGGCACGCAGTGGCGAATCCGTGGCCGGGATGGGCGAGGATCTCCGTCTCTCCGGCGAGGTGACCTTCAAAGTCTCCTCTCCCCTACAGGCAGAGCTCCGGCTATCATGGAACGGGCAGACGGTAGCCCAAAGAAAGGGAACCGGCTTGCGCCATACATCCGGGGAAAGTGGAGTCTACCGCGTAGAAGCGCGGCGCACCCACCTGTGGAAGAGCCGCGGATGGGTATTCACCAACCCTGTCTACGTCGTGGACTAGGGACGCCTCAGGAACAGCAGCACCCCGCCGAGCGTACCGGCGCCTGCAAAAGCAGCCACGGAGACCCCTAGCAGAACGACGGGCACCCAATCCACCGGCGTGTCACCCCTCTGTGCGACAGCCGTCGCCGTCGGCGTGGCACCTGTTTGGGTCGCGGTTGGCGCCACGTTGACTGCCAACTCCGGCGTTGCGCTCGCTACCACAGAAGGAGTGGACGTCGGCGAGGGCGTGTCCGTGGGAGGAGGCGTGTCGGTGGGCTGAGCGGTTGTCGTTTCGGAGGGCAGGGGCGTGTTCGTGGGGGCTGGGGTCTCGGTAGGTGGCAAAGCAGTGGCAGTCGTACTTGGCGGTGGTGAGGTGGGCGTGGGGCTTGGCGGCACCGGCGTGGGCGTGGCCGCAGGCTGAGTGGGATCGGCCTTCAGGGTGACTGCATCGAAGAATACCTTGTCGTTTCCGTGGGACTGGGGGTTGTGCGCTCGCACGAAGACCGTGATGGTCTGGCGCTGGGCCACGGCTGAAACCCTCAACTGAGGGAATACGCCACCCAACTCATCCCAAACCTCCGTGCTCCAGACAATGCTCGGCGATGTCGGATCAGTTCCGCCCAGAGGGTCAATGCCCACTTTTCGCCCGATGAATTGGCCCGAATTCCTCTCGTCGCCGTAGGAGAAATACGCAGCCCAACCGATGCTAGCCACATAGGCGACGCCCGGGCTCACCTGCACCTGCTGATAGATCCCTGCCGCGAACGGCATCCACCCGCAGAAGATCTCCTGGGCTGGCGCAGCGGGTGTCTCAGTGGAGCTGTTGAAAGCAGGGGGCTGCTCGACCGGGAACTCTACAAACGGCGTCCACTCACTGGCCACAAGACCGTAAGGGGCAATCGGGGCGAAAGTGTCGAACTGGCAGTTGAGAGTCAGGTTGCCGGGGTCCTGACATATGTCCTGCGCCTGAGCAAAGCGAGTGTTCGCGGCAAGGAGCAGAAGCAGGGTGAAGAGCGCCCCTGGCAATCTCACTGTCCGCAAGTGGTTCATATCACTCCCCGGCCTAGATGGTCAGCGGCCACAAGCCCAGGGTGCTACTATAACACGCCCTCGCAGCGCAGGCAAAGCCGGTGCTAGATCGACGCGCAGTGGGGATCGCTATGGAGGAACGAGATTCTGGGCATCGGCCCTCGCAGGGCAAGCTTGAAGCTTGCCCTACGGCAGGCGTGCGTCCACCAGGAAACGGGCAGGCAGGCTCCACTTCGTTTCTGCCCGCCCTCTGCCAGTGGGGAGCTACTGGCAGGAGATGCCCCTCTCGGTCATCAGTTGCCGGAAGGCCTCCACCGCCGCCTGGCCAGTTGCCAGGTCGGCCTTCTCGCCCTCCAGGTCGGACGGCTGAAGCTTCACGATCCACCCTTCCCCGTAGGGATCGGTGTTGACCAGAGTCGGGTTGGCAGTCACTGCCTCGTTGATGGCGATGATCTCTCCCGACACGGGGGCGGGGATAGGCCCCACCCACTTGCCACTCTCCAGGGTGCCCATACTCTTTCCGCGTTCGATGGTTCTACCCAGCTTCTTAGCCGTCACCGCCACGACCTTGCCCGCGATAGCCTGGCCAGGGTCGGGGACACCTGCCGTGACGGTCCCATCATCCTCGAACCGCGCCCATACCAGCTTGTCGCCCGCGAGGTAGTACAGCTCTTCCGGTATTTTGCAGCCATTGATCTCTGCCATAGTTCCCCCTCTACCCTTCGTGCTCGTCCATGATCAGTGATTCGGCCACCAGATCCGTCACTCCGATGACGGAAACGTCCAAGCCATAGTGCTCCGCCAGGTCAATGAGTTGCAGCTTGCAGTTGTCGCATGCCGTGGCCACCACGTCCGCGCCACTCTGCCGGATCTGCTCGGCCTTTTTCTTGCCGGAAGCGATCCGCACCTCATCGTACTCCGGGATGGTAATCACGCCACCGCCGCCTCCGCAACACCAGGCCTCCGCGCCGCTGGGCGTCAGCTCCACGAAATCCTCGCAGACCGCCTGGAGGCAGGCCCGGGGTTGTCCCACCAGACCACCCTTTCGCGACAGATTACACGGGTCGTGATAGGTTGTCAACTGTTGGTGCACGGAAGGATCCAGCTTGATCCGTCCCTCGGAGATGTACTCCGAGATCAACTCTACGATGTTCTTTACTTCGAAGGCCAGAGGCTTGCCCAGCCAGCTTTCCACCGCATGCTTCATGAACCAGTAAGAGTGGCCGCACTCGCTGAGCACGAGAACTTTGGCCGCCAGACGCTCCATCTCATCCACCAGACGCTGGGCGATCTCATCCCTCTTCTCCTCCTCCCCTGAGAAAAGGGCGAAGTTGGTGGCGTCGAAGCGCAGGCTGCTCATGGTCCAGTCCTCTCCCGCAGCGTAGAAAATCTTGGCCGCCGAGATGATCACACTGGGGAAACGCATTATCTGAATCGGCGTGGGTACGAAGAGCACTCGGGCACCTTCCTTGTCCAAAGGAATAGTCGCCTTGTCGTCGTCCACAGCATCCTGAAGCTCCTCCTCGAACCACTCCACCCTGTCCAGGAACTGTTCGTCGCTAATGGCCAGCGTGTTGCCCTTCTCGTATGCGT
>DATEXS010000387.1:0-7556 GCA_035256725.1 Anaerolineae bacterium | reverse complement strand
TTGGTAAGCTATACGCCCCCTAGCCAATTCAGTGCTCTACCTCCACCACTAAACGCCTGAGGCTAGCCCTAAAGCTATTTCGGGGAGAACCAGCTATCTCCAGGTTCGTTTGGCATATCACCCCTACCCACAGCTCATCCCCCAGATTTGCAACTCTGGTGGGTTCGGGCCTCCACGATGCATTACCATCGCTTCACCCTGGCCATGGGTAGCTCACCTGGTTTCGGGTCTACTCCCTGCGACTAGTGCGCCCTGTTCAGACTCGCTTTCGCTACGGCTCCGGGTAAAACTCCCTTAACCTTGCCACAGAGAGTAACTCGCCGGTTCATTCTCCAAAAGGCACGCAGTCAGGCCTGCCCCCGAGGGGACATAGCCCTCCTACCGCTTGTAAGCGGACGGTTTCAGGTTCTATTTCACTCGCCTCACCGGCGTTCTTTTCACCTTTCCCTCACGGTACTTGTTCACTATCGGTCGTCAAGGGTGTTTAGCCTTGGGAAGTGGACTTCCCTGCTTCCCACAGGATTAGCGTGCCCCGTGGTACTCAAGGTCAACGGCGGGAGTCTGATCCCTTTCGTGTACGAGACTATCACTCTCTATGGTAGACCTTTCCAGAATCCTTCCACTAGAGATCAGATTGGTAACTCCCTTGGGCCTCTGTGGTGACCCTGCCGTGCCTTACAACCCCTATCCTGCAACGGCCACAGCCTTGGCACAGAATAGGTTTGGGCTGTTCCCCTTTCGCTCGCCACTACTCAGGGAATAATCTCTTTTCCTCGAGGTACTTAGATGTTTCAGTTCCCTCGGTTCCCTCCCACCAGCCTATGTATTCAGCTGGGGGTACCCAGGCATTCCCCTGGGTAGGTTTCCCCATTCGGGCATCCTCGGATCAAAGCCCGCTTGACGGCTCCCCGAGGCTTATCGCAGCCTGCCGCGCCCTTCTTCGGCCCTTGACGCCTAGGCATCCACCGTCCGCCCTTAGTAGCTTAACCATGCGATCGGCGGTATTGAAGCTCTCGCATTCTGTTCAGTTGTTAAGGTGCTAGTGTGGTGTCTTGTGACACACAAACGGCCCGGGACACTGCCCAGGCCGCGGAATACTCCCCGGGATTTGTTGTCCCTTAGGTCAGGTCCTTCTTTCGCTCTTGATTTCCATGACCCCTGCTCTACCCTATATCAACCTACAGTATACACGATTGCGGAGCATTTGTCAAGTGCCGGATTGTTAAACTTGTGGGCCTCACTTCGCTGAGCAGCCCCTGGCCCGCCGACCCCTCTCAGTGGAGCTGAGGGGACTTGAACCCCTGACCCCCTCCGTGCAAAGGAGGTGCTCTCCCGATCTGAGCTACAGCCCCGCACTACCTGCGCCCAACCACACTACTCCTGTTAGAAGAGGTCAACGCGGCCACAGCAATAGGCCCCGGTCCTTGAGACGACCAGGGCCCGCGTCCTCCACAGTGGGCCATTCTGGACTTGAACCAGAGACCTCTCCCTTATCAGAGGAGTGCTCTAGCCAACTGAGCTAATGGCCCCCGCTGGTCCACTCACTGGCCGGGAGGAGCAGGTGGAGCGGTCACTCCCCTTTGGGCCAGTTTCCTGGCCATCTCCCTGGTATTCTCCTCTATGTCCAAGAAGACCTGGATTCCCTCCGCTGCGGCGATCAGGATCAGGGCATAGAGACCTACCGTGACGATCATCACTATGAAGACGACGACGCCGAAGATCAGGCTGTACACGAACCCGGCGTCACTTCCGCCTCCGTACCCTCCCATGCCCATCATCGCCGGGCCACCTAGCAGCATGGCGGCAGAAGTGCCGCACGCGCTCAGGATACCCAGGATCAGAATGACCCAACCCAGGACTTTGAAGATGGTGGCTATGGTGCGCAGCGCGCGGTACTTTTTCTCCATAGAAACCCCCTTGTCCAGTGATCGATCATCGAAAACAAAGAAGACCTTAACCACTGAGGAGTGGTAGGAAGTGAGAGCTCGGGGCGTCACAGACCATCGGCCTGTGATTGACCTGGGCATACCCGGCCTTTCGGCCAGGATATCTCCCTAGAAAGGAGGTGATCCAGCCGCACCTTCCGGTACGGCTACCTTGTTACGACTTCGTCCCAATTACCAGCCCCACCCTAGACGGCTGCCTCTCTTGCGAGTTAGCCCACCGCCTTCAGGTGTTGCCAGCTTTCATGACGTGACGGGCGGTGTGTACAAGGCCCGGGAACGTATTCACCGCAGTATGGCTGACCTGCGGTTACTAGCAACTCCAGCTTCATGCAGTCGAGTTGCAGACTGCAATCCGAACTAGGACCGGCTTTGGAGGATTAGCTCCGCCTCGCGGCTTGGCAACCCGTTGTACCGGCCATTGTAGCGTGTGTGTAGCCCTGGACATAAAGGCCATGCTGACTTGACTTCGTCCCCACCTTCCTCCAGGTATACCCTGGCAGTCTCACTAGAGAAGTACAACTAGTGACGAGGGTTGCGCTCGTTGCAGGACTTAACCTAACACCTCACGGCACGAGCTGACGACAGCCATGCAGCACCTGTGCTGGCTCCCCGAAGGGTCGTTCCACTTTCGCTTCACTAACACCAGCATGTCAAGCCCAGGTAAGGTTCTTCGTGTAGCCTCGAATTAAACCACACGCTCCGCTGCTTGTGCGGGCCCCCGTCAATTCCTTTGAGTTTTAGCCTTGCGGCCGTAGTCCCCAGGCGGGATACTTAACGCGTTAACTGCGGCACTGATGGGGTCAATAGCCACCAACACCTAGTATCCATCGTTTACAGCGTGGACTACCGGGGTATCTAATCCCGTTCGCTACCCACGCTTTCGCGCTTCAGCGTCAGGCACAGGCCAGAAAGCCGCCTTCGCCACTGGTGTTCCTCCCGATATCTAAGTATTCCACCACTACACCGGGAATTCCACTTTCCTCTCCTGCCCTCAAGTACCCCAGTATTGGACGGCGCCTCCCGGTTAAGCCGAGAGATTTCACGCCCAACTTAGGACACCGCCTAGACGCCCTTTACGCCCAGTAAATCCGGATAACGCTTGCCTCCTACGTTTTACCGCGGCTGCTGGCACGTAGTTAGCCGAGACTTATTCCTGGGGTACCGTCCTCTCTCGTCCCCCAGAAAAGGGCTTTACGATCCGAAGACCTTCATCGCCCACGCGGCGTTGCTGCGTCAGGGTTTCCCCCATTGCGCAATATTCCTTACTGCTGCCTCCCGTAGGAGTCTGGCCCGTATCTCAGTGCCAGTGTGGCTGACCATCCTCTCAGACCAGCTACCGATCATCGCCTTGGTGGGCCATTACCTCACCAACTAGCTAATCGGCCGCAGGCCCATCCCGAAGCGCCGGAGCTTTACTCCGCCAACCGAATGACGGACCACATGCGGTATTAGCTACCGTTTCCAGTAGTTATCCCCCACTTCGGGGCAGGTCACCTACGTGTTACTCACCCGTACGCCACTAACCAACACAGCTCTTGGCCGCAAGCCATAAGCCCTTGGCCAATCGCGGCGTGTTGGTCCGTTCGACTTGCATGTATCAGGCACGCCGCCAGCGTTCATCCTGAGCCAGGATCAAACTCTCCGTAGTTATTCTCTCAAAGTTCGGAGCCCCTAGCCCTGCAGGCTTCCTACCACTCTTCAGTTGTTAAGGTCCCATGACATCTATAAGTATACCACAACCCAGAACCGATGTCAAGTAAACCGAGGTATACTACCTCGGTTACGGCTACAGTATAACAGATATCCTACCGCTTGTCAAGTACCCGCACCCAACTCATTATGGACCTTCGATTTCGGCGCCGCACAGGCATACTTCCCAAGCTCTGGCCACGACTCAGGCGTAGGACGCGGCGGCGACCATCATCAAGTAGATAGCCCAGTGGATAACGACAGAGGGCAGTACAGACCGGCTGTGTAGGTCGATGTACCCGAAGGCCGCCCCTCCGAATATGGTGCTCAAGGTCTCCAACTCCGGCTTGCCCAGATGCATAATGGCGAAGGGAATGGCCTGTATCCAAAGGGCCAGGGAGCCAAAGCGCTCCTTCAGCCCGAAGAGCATGAACCCCCGAAAGATGAACTCCCAGCTGAACATGTAGATACCCTGACGCAGCGCAAACCCCAGAATCTCGTGGGGCTGCACGCCTACAAAGAAATCCCGTGCATAGTATTGCCTGAACTCGTCCAACTGAGCCAGGCCTGCGATCACCACAGCCATAAGGACGATGCCCACCGCCGAGAAGAGCACTCCCTTCCGCCAATCGCCCAGGGAAAGCCCGTAGCCCCGGGGGTCCTCCCTGAAAACCAGCAGCACTATCCCCAGAGGAATCAGGCAATAGAACACCAGCGAGGACAGAGTCTCATCGCCAAACAGGGTGTGATAGTGACTGCCGATCAGGGCCAGTGTGGAACTGATCAGAATCACCGCTGCCCTCAGGTCCGAACCCTTGTCTTTCACCGTGCTCTCCTGTGGCTGGGACTGACGCGGCCCACACACCCGAGGTCCCGCGCCGCTCAGCTCTCCTGTGGCTTCACGCCCGTTAGTAGGTGAACCGAGCCGTATTGCCCCCGGCAGCGAACAGTATGCGCAGCTTCTCCATGTCCACGTGCAACTCGTACGCCCAGTTCACCAGCAGCAGGATCACCAGCAACACGATTAGCGCCACCATCCACCGGACGCTCCGCCGCTCCTGCACCGCACCGGCATGATAGTCACGCTTCATGCGACGAAGAAGCACTGCCCCTTGAGCGGCGAAGATGCCCAGGAAGGGCACCATCACCAGGTGGAAGCGCGGCTCCGCCATGGTCAAGACGTGAACCCCAACCAGATAGGCGAACAGAAGATAGATCAACATCGTTTCCTTGGTGAGGCGGCTCAGCACCATCCCCGGCACACTGAGCAGCAGCACGACCACCCAGGGAAGACAGAGCACCAGGAAGATGGCGGCCAATGCCCAAGGCGATAGCTCCCCCAGGAAGTTGTTGGAATAGAAATAGACCAGGACCCTCTTATCCAGACGCAGGAAATGAGAGAGCTTGCTCAGCAGCAGCCATGCCGCCCGGCCTGGATCCTCTCGGATAAAGCGCAGCCCCTCCTCCAGGCCAAGCTCATCGGCCGCCTTCTCCGTCTCTAGGTTGGGGTGCTCGAAGGCACCAATACGTTCCAGGAAATCCACGGCGATGGGAGAGTCGAAGGTCCCGGTCCCCTGAGGGTGGTATCCCAGGTAGACGTTGAAGCCCAGGCTGGATTCCACGAATGCCAACCGGCCATAAAGAAGGGAGTTTCTGATACTCCAGGGCAGGGTTAGGGCCACGACGGGCAGTAGGATGAGCACCCATCTCTTGATGGCCACTCGGCCAGGCGTGCCATAGCACCACAGCCAGGGTAGGATGAAGACCACGAATACAGCAATCACCGAACGCGTGAGGATGGTCAGAGCAAGCAGGAGGCCGGACAGCAAGAAGTATGACGGCCTGGAGTTGTCCACGGCCATGACCAGGCACAGCACGGTCAAGGGCACCAGAAGGAAGAACAGGTTCTCCGTGGCCAGCCCCAGCGGATACAGAAGAAACATGGGATACACTGCCACCGCCCAGGCTGCCGCGACTCCCACCCTTCCGCTGAACATCCTTCGCCCGAGAACATAGACCACTGCCGGTAAGAGCGATGCGACGAGGGCCTGAGCCACCCTGGCGGCCGTGAAGCTGTGGCCGAACAAGGAATAGACGACAGCCAAGAAGAGGGGGTATAGCGGTGCCCTGGCCGCTGTTGGAATGCCACCGTACCAGGTGAAGCCCTGTCCCAGCCTGATACTCTCCGCCAGAGCATCGTACTGGAACATGTCGTCCAGCGCGATCCCCATATCGGCAGCGAGCAGGATAGGGATCAGTCGTAACACCAAAGCTACGGCGGAGAAAGCGATGACTGGACGCCAGCTATGCGCTCCCCAGTTCATGGCACGGGATTATAGCATGCGCCTGGGCCCTCGCCAACGGAAAAGAGGCCTTAGGCATGGCGCCCCACCGGGGAAACCAAGACCCAGTCCGTGGGGACAGCCAGTGCCGCAAACCCACAAGGTGTCGCGGTAGGCCGCCTTGCGACCAGAGACCATGGGGTCGGGCTCTTGGGGCAGGTCGTATGTGCTCATCTCGATGTCCTTTCGGGTGATGACGTTATTGAGGTGAGCATGCTCAATCTGCCCACGCAGGCGTGGTAGAGCACCTGGCGCTGTGCGGGTATCAACCATCGTCCAACTTGACAGCAACGACCCACGAGACGTACAATAGGGTGTTGCTGAAATCTCAGTGCATTCGCTACGGCTCGATCAGATTCGAGCACATGCTGTCAAAGGGGTATGGTGGTAGATAGTTCGGAAGACGGGCCTCCAAGCTGTACGCAGGGACCGGTAGTGTCCCGTCTTCAACCTGCCAATCGAATAGTCTAGCCCCTCGAAGGCAGGTCCCCGCCCAGATCCTCGCCTCCGGGGAGCACAATGCCCGGAGGTGCTCAAATGGATCTCCTCATCCTCGATATCGTCCCGGCGCGACTGCCTACTGCGTCCCACCAAGCGGCTGCGTACCTTCACGCTTGGCGCCCTCCTGGATGGACCGGCCTTGTGGACTGAATGGCCGCGTCCATTTGGCCCTGTTTCTCACACTTGAGAACACGGGGCGTTATCATGATACCAGGTGGTGAGCAATGGCTTTCATCAGTGAACTGCTGGGCCGGTCGGTAGCCGAGGCAGACGGCCGGCGCATCGGCCGGTTGATCGACCTTGTGGCTTCCGTGCACAGCGGAATTCCCCATCCTAAGATCGTTGCGCTCGTCGTCAAGCGGCCGGGGTCGCCACTCGTCGTACCGTTTTCCGACGTGGCTGTCTTGATCGCCCCGGCGATCCCGCTCACGAAGGCATTGGCCGATATCATCCCCTATCAGCCAGGCGAGCATGACCTGTACCTGGCCAGGAACGTGCTGGACAAGCAGATCATCGACACCAACGGCATGCGCGTGGTGCGCGTCAACGACCTGGAGCTGGCGCGGGTTAACGGCTGGTTCTATGTCGCCAATGTGGACATCGGCACGCTTGGGCTACTGCGGCGGCTGGGGCTGGCGCGACTCGCCCGGCGGGTGGCAGGTCATGCCGGCCGCGGACCGCTGCCGGGCGTTATTCCCTGGGACGCTGTCGAGTTGCTACCCGGGGACGAGGTGATGCATCTGCGAGTTCCCGGCGACAAGATCGCCGAACTGCATGCGGCCGACCTGGCGGAGATCCTCAGCGACCTGAGCCGATCCGAGAGCGGCCGGCTGCTGGAATCACTAGATGTCAAGACGGTAGCTGACACGCTGGAAGAGGTCGAGCCGGACTTCCAGGTCAGCCTGATCCAAAGCATGCCCGACGGGAAGGTCGCGGATGTCCTGGAGGAGATGGCCCCCGACGAAGCCGCCGACCTGCTGGCGGAATTGCCAGAAGACCGCAGCAAGCAACTGGTCGAGCTGATGGAGCGCGAAGAGGCCGAGAACGTCCGCCGCCTTTTGGCCTACCGCGAAGACAC
>DATEXS010000386.1:0-11214 GCA_035256725.1 Anaerolineae bacterium | reverse complement strand
CCCGTGGGCAGCGAGATGGCCACGAAATGGTACGTGGAACAGGTGCTGACCGCCGGCTGCGGCTTCGTCAACTGCATTCCAGTCTTCATCGGACGCGAGGAATACTGGCAGAGTCGCTTCAAAGAGCACAAGCTCCCCATGATCGGCGATGACATCAAATCCCAGGTAGGAGCTACCATCGTTCATCGCGTGTTGACAAGGCTGTTTCGAGATCGAGGTGTCATCCTGGAGCGCACCAGCCAGTTGAACGTCGGTGGTAACATGGACTTCTGGAACATGCTGGAGCGCTCTCGCCTGGAGTCGAAGAAGATCTCCAAGACCGGAGCTGTGACCTCACAGTTGGACTATGACATCGGTGCAGACAACATCCACATCGGTCCCAGTGACTACGTGGCCTGGCTGACGGACCGCAAGTGGGCCCACATCCGGCTCGAGGGGCGCAGTTTCGGCGACGTCCCCCTAAACATCGAGCTGAAGCTGGAGGTTTGGGACTCACCCAACTCAGCTGGTGTGGTCATCGACGCCGTGCGCTGCTGCAAGCTGGGTCTGGATCGAGGGCTCAGTGGCACGCTTCCCGGGCCCGCAGCCTACTTCATGAAGACGCCTCCCGTGCAGTACACAGACGACGAAGCACGCAAGATGGTAGAGGATTTCATCAAAGGGAAGTAGGGGCCCTAGAGAACAGCAGCTCGTGGGCAATCTCAGCCAAAGGGAAACGGATGGTCGTCTACTGGCTGGTTATGTGCCTGGTCTACCTCACCCGGCACCTCCCGCTGAAGTCATGCTACAAGTTGGCGGCTGGTGTCGGCGACCTCGTCTACATCTTCTGGCCCGAGGGGAGAAGGAATGTCCTGGCCAACATGCGCCAGGTGCTGGCACCCGAGGCGACGGACCGGGAGATCAGAGACACTGCCAGGCGCTCCTTCCGCAACTACGTGCGACTGCTGGTAGACTTTGCCCGCGCCAGCACCACGGATCCCGCCACCATCGAAGCACGGCTGAAGGCCACTGGCTGGGAGCACCTGGACGAGGCCTTCCGGCACGGTAAGGGCGTGCTTCTGGTGGCCAGCCACCTGGGCAATTGGGAGGTGGCAGGATTGGCCCTGGCCAGTCGCGGCTACCACGTGAGCGCTGTGTCGGAGTCCTTCGCCAACGAGAGGATAGACCGCCTGGCTGTGGAGTCGCGCGCAGCGCAGGGAATAGAGCTCATCCCTATGGAGTATGCTCTCAAGAGGGTCTACACTGCGCTCCGGCGAAACGAAGCGGTCGGATTGGTGACCGACCGCCCTCTATCCCCCGATGAAGGCACCCCCGTTCAGTTCTTTGGCCGGTCCATCACCTGGCCCAGCGGGCCGGCGGTCTTGGCACTACGGACTGGGGCCAAGATAATCACCGGTTGTCTGGTCCGCAACGAAGACGACGACTACATTGGCGAAATGTACCCCGCGTTGGAGTTCGAGACTACGAAAGATCAAGACGCAGACGTGCAGCGCATCACTCAGCAGATCGTATCCATTCAGGAAGATCTGATCAGGCGGTATCCGGACCAGTGGTACATGTTCAGGCGCATGTGGCCCACCGTCCGCGAGGTATGATGAGCCAAGCGTCCCTCATCTACTACTCATACCGCGTGTTGGGCGCTGTGGCCCCCGTCGTCCCCCGGCGTCTGGGATACTGGCTCGCCGAGCGGTCCGCAACCCTGGCCTATCGTCTCCGGCGCTCAAGCGGAGCAGCTCTCAGGGAGAATCTCTCCCACGTGCTCGGGGCCGAGGTCGACGACGCCGCTGTCGAATCTGCAGCCCTAGGCGTGTTCCGCAACTTGGCTAAGAACTATTTCGATCTCTTCCACAAGCACCGCCTCAGCACGGAGGATGCCACGGCGACCATCAACGTGTGCGGGCTCCACCATCTACAGGAGGGACTGCGGGACGGCCGAGGTCTCGTGGTGGTCTCGGCGCACTTCGGCCCCTTCGACGCCTTGTGGCAAATCGGCCGGCGCTTGAACCTCCCGCTCACCGCTCCCGCCGAGCACCTGGAACCGGAGAGGTTGTATCAGTATATCTGCACACTGCGCGACAGGGAATGGGTCAGGCTTCTTCCGGTTGACGGACCCCTCTTGCAGGTCTTTCGGGCCCTGAACCGGGGCGAAATAGTCGCCGTGGCCGGCGATCGCCTCGTCACAGGGAACGGCATCGAGGTGGAGTTTTTCGATGCGCCGGCGCGCATGCCCGATGGGCCCGTACAACTGGCCCTGCGTACGGGAGCGAACATCCTGACCTGCTTCGCGGTGCGCCAACGGGATAACAACGTTGTCTTGCACATAGAGCCTCCGCTGCAACTGGAGCGTACGGGGGACTTCACACTCGACGTGAAGGTGAACGTTCGCAAAGTGGTAGCCCGACTGGAAGAGTGGATTGGGCGCTACCCCGACCAGTGGCTGGTCCTGGAGCCCATCTGGGGGGATGGCCGACATGGCACCTGACAGCCAGCAAGGAAAGGGAGACCTGCACATTCACAGTGGGGCGGGAGACGGCGTGGCCACGGTGAGTCAAATCCTGGAGTATGTAGAGCACGAGACAGACCTGGACCTCATCGCCATTACGGACCACGACCTCATCCATGGTGCCCTGGAGGCCAGAGAATTGGCCGCGAAGAAGCGATTCCGCTGCGAAACCATCGTCGGCATGGAGATAACCACGCTGGAGGGACACCTCCTCGCCTACGATCTCGAAAAACCCATCCGCATGCTTCTGCCTCTGGCCTCGACCATCGAGTTGGTGCACGAGCAGGGAGGCTTCTGCGTCGCCCCTCATCCCATGAGCTGGCTTACTCGCAGCATAGGCTATCACGGTCTGTGCAGGATCATGGAAGACCTCAGCGATCAGGTTTTCCTGGAGGGCCTGGAAGTCCTGAACCCGACTCTGGCCGGTCGCGTGATCTATGACAAGGTCCTCGCCCTCAATCGCGAGCGTTGGCAGCTACCCGAATTGGGCGGAAGTGACGCTCACTCATTGGAGTTCATCGGGTCCGGCCACACGCTATTCCCCGGTAGGAGCGCGGACGACTTCCGCCGCGCCCTCACAGAGGGGACAACCACCGCAGGCGGGCGATTCCTGGATCTCGACGATCACCGGCAACTGCTGGACATCGCCGGGGAGCAAATGCTCAAGAGCCTGGTGATCATGCCCAGCCAGCACGTCAAACGAGCTATCGACTCGCTGCGGAGAGAGCGAGGGCAATGAGGATCGCCCTCGTATCGCCCTACGATTATCCGTTCCCGGGCGGCGTTACGCAGCACATCTTCTACCTGGACAAGCATTTCCGGGAACTGGGGCACCAGGTCAAGATCATCGCGCCCTGCGCTGGCACGGAACCGGACCAGCTGCCCGAGAATGTGGTGGTGACTACCAACAAGGTCATCTCCATCCCCTTTAGCGGCTCCAAGGCTCGCATCCCCTACTCACCGCTGGTGAACTGGAGGGTAAAGAAGGCACTCCACGAAGAGGACTTTGACGTCGTTCACGCCCATGAGCCCATGACCCTACCCGTGCCCATCATGGCCCTGACTCACTCCCGGGCGGTCAATGTGGGCACGTTTCACGCCTACCGCGAAACGCACGTCATCTACAAGTACGGGTGGCGGCTCTTCCAACCCTTCTTCGACAAGCTCCAGGGCAAGATCGCCGTCTCAGAAGCAGCCAAGGATACTGTGGCCAGGTACTTTGGGGGCGAGTTCGTGATCATCCCCAACGGCATAGATGTGGACCGCTTTGGGGGCGAACACGTGGAACCGATCGAACAGTACCTGGACGGGAGGCCGAATATCCTCTTCGTGGGTCGGTTGGACCCGCGCAAGGGGTTCCGTTACCTGCTGCGTGCCCTGCCCTACGTCAAAGAGGAGTTCCCCAGGGCGCGCCTGATCGTGGTAGGAGCATACAGGAAGGACGAGGTTACCGACCACCTCCTCTACGCCCGAGAGCATCACCTCACCGGGGTGAAGTTCGTAGGCCAGGTCTCGGACGAGGACCTGCCGCGATACTATCGCACCTGCGACGTGTTTTGCGCCCCCTCCACCGGCTTCGAGAGCTTCGGAATCGTCCTGTTAGAAGCTATGGCCGCTGGAAAGCCCGCCGTCGCCACCGACATACCCGGCTACCGGGACCTGCTGGCCGACGGCAAAGAGGGGCTGCTGGCAGAGCCCAAGAATGAGAGGGCGTTGGCGGAGGCCATCATCCGTATCTTGAAGAACCCTGACCTTCAGCGATCGATGGGGACCGAGGGCCGGGCCAAGGCCAGGCTGTACTCCTGGAGGCGGGTCGCGCTGAGAGTCCTGGAGTTCTACGAGGAACTACTGAACAGAAAGGGGAATCTGGCCTGAAGTGGCGGCTCCAGAGCGAAAAGCGACTTCACAGGACCCTCGACAGCGGCTCCGGGAACGCACTGTGGGCTTGACGAACTACCTGGTTCGGCCGCTGGCTCGGGCCGGGATCTCGCCGAACGCCCTTACCCTGATCGGCTTCCTGGCCATGCTGGCTGTGGCCTGTGTTTTGGCCCGGGGTCACGAGAGGATTGGAGGGCTGCTGATCATCCCCGTGGCGCTCCTGGATGCTTTGGATGGCGCTCTGGCCCGGTCCACGGGCAGGACCTCGGTCTTCGGCGCCTTCTTCGACTCGACGCTGGATCGCTTCGCCGAGATCGCCCTCTACCTGGGACTTCTCTATCTGTACCGGGGCAACCCTGTGGCCGTACTCCTTCTCTATCTGGCCATTACCGGTTCGCTGATGGTCAGTTACACCAGGGCCCGCGCGGAAGGGTTGGGTCTGGAGTGCAAGGTCGGCTGGTTTACCCGCTTGGAACGTCTGGCGACGCTGGTTGTGGGCCTTGTTCTGGAGAGGACGGTCGTGGCGCTTCTTGTGCTAGCCGTGTTCAGCAACCTCACTGCGGTCCAGCGTCTGTGGCACGTCTGGAGGACTGCGGCGAGCTCCGGTAACGATAGCATTTCCTAGGGATGCTCTCCAGGCTTCAGCCTCCGGGATAGGATCCACTGCCCGATCTTCTCCCCTCCCTGGGGAGCCCGATCGTAGTAGATGTCGAAGATCTCGCCACTTTCGGTTCGCACCCGGTAGAAGTCTCGGCCCACGCCCCATGAACCCCGTCGTTGTGCGCTCTTGACCCAGTAGGCTCCCCGTTCCTTCTCGTACAGCATCTTGGTCTTGCCCCGCTTGCGGTAGTCATGCCATTCCTGGAGCAGCTCTACGATGACGTACTCCCAACCCCTCCAGGTAAAAGCGGCCGGCAGACCGGGCCTTTTCTGCACCACCGGCTCCCGATCAAAACGGACCTCGATTTCATCGACGTAGAACTCCATCGGCATGGCCACTGTCCCCAGGCTGTGGTTCACGCCGACTCGAGGACTCTTATGGCGCTGGCCACACTCTTCTCCGACCGGGCATCCACAGACGCCAGCCAGTTCTGATACACAGGCAACAAGCCTTTGAACTGGGGGAGGAACTCCTTGGTCATGCTCCGCATCGCGTCACACAGAACCCAGATGGATTCTGGGTCGGTCCTGTGGGCCTGCATCTCGATGAAACTCGCCACCACCTTGGGATCTCCTCGCGCGCCCATACGCACCGCGAAGCTGACCGCACGGCGCACGTCCTGGTCTTCGTCGCCAAGGGCTGGCTCGACCAACTCCAGACAGGTCACTGTGTATTCCGGGCGCTTCATGGGCAGGCGGGCGATTACGGTGATGCCAGCCCTGCGAACCCACTTGTTGGCATGTCGCACCCAGCCCTCCAGTACGCTCAGATATTCCTCCGGTCGCCTGCGCACAACAGGCTCCAGACCCCGCATGGCCAGTTGGTCGCACTCTTCCCAGGTCACGCAGGTGGTCGCCAGTTCGAGAAGCTCCGGCAGCACCTTGTCCGGAGCCGCCAACTCCATGTCTCCGAGGAAGGTGCTGGCCACCAGCCGTCCCTCTCGACCGAAGCTTTCCCAGAGAAGCACAGCCAGAGGCAGGAAATCATCCACCCGCTTGCGGGCTGCCCTACCGATCTCCTTCCCTATCTCGCTCAGAGCTGGCACCGGCACGCCTTGGGCCTTGTAGTCGCGCCGGACCTCTGCCTTCACGAAAGCGGCGCCTGCCTCGGTGGAGGGAACTTGCGACCACAGACCCTCCAGCGATCTGGCTACCTCACCCACAGATGCCGGTCCGTATCCAGAGAGGATGCGGCGCGTCTCCTCCTTCAGATCCACCATCGCTGAGGTCCTCCTCATTGCCCCATAAGAACAACCGGGGCTGATATGGCGGCCTTCTGCAGCCCCTTCAGATCCGATCAGTTGAGCCTCTTCTCCGCAATGGCCTCCTGAGCCATGGCTATGAAGTCCTCTACTGATCGTGGACCGAGGTCCTCCTCCGTTCGGAGACGCACTGCCACCGCGCCAGCTTCCCTCTCCCTATCTCCCACCACCAGCATGTAAGGGATCTTCTGCAACTGGGCGTTACGGATCTTGGCCTGCATTCTTTCCGCTCGCGCATCCACCTCCGTCCGCAACCCGACTGCCCGGAGCCGGGATTCCACCTGCCTGGCGTAGTCCAGGTTGCGATCAGTGATGGGGATCAGTATGGCCTGTACCGGGGCCAGCCACACCGGGAAGGCACCGCCGTGGTGCTCGATCAGGATGCCCAAGAAGCGCTCCAGGGAGCCCAGCAGGGCCCGGTGCACCATGTAGGGAGGCGCCTCCTGACCATCCTCGCCCACGAAGGTCATGTCGAACCGTTCGGGCAGGTTGAAGTCGAACTGGATCGTGGTGCACTGCCACAGCCTCCCCAGCGCGTCTTTGATACTGATGTCTATTTTGGGCCCGTAGAAGGCGCCCGCGCCTTCGTCCACCTCGTAGGGCAGCCCCTCCTTGTCGAGTGCGCGACGCAGCGCATCCTCAGCCTGCGTCCAGCGTGCCGGGTCGCCGACGTACTTCTCTGGACGCGTCGATAGGTAGACCTTGTACTCGGCGAAGCCGAAGCTACGCCAGATGAACAGGCTGAAGGACAGAACGCGGCTGATCTCTTCCTCTATTTGGTCTGGCGAACAGAAAACGTGCGCATCGTCCTGAGTGAAACCTCGGACTCTCATCAGGCCGTGCAGCACACCGCTGCGCTCGTACCGATACACGGTGCCCAGCTCCGCCCAGCGTAGCGGCAATTCCCGGTAGCTTCGCAGTCTGCTCTTGTAGATCATGATGTGGAAGGGGCAGTTCATCGGTTTGATGAAGTATTCCTGACCCTCGATATCCATCGGCGAGTACATCAACTCGCGATAGAAATCCAGATGGCCGCTATCCTCCCACAACTGCGCACGCCCCAGGTGAGGGGTGTAGACTATGTCGTAGCCGGCCCGGTAGTGCTCCTTCCTCCAGAAGTCCTCTATCACCGTGCGTATGGTTCCGCCCTTGGGATGCCAGTGCACCAGCCCCGGTCCGACCTCCTCGTGCACGCTGTACAGCTCCAGTTCCCGTCCCAGCCGACGATGGTCGCGCCTCTCCAGTTCCTCTAGCCTGTCCAGATAGGCCTCCAGGTCTTCGGCAGAAGGCCAGGCTGTGCCGTAGATCCGCTGGAGCATGGGCCTCTTCTCGTCCCCTCGCCAGTAGGCCCCAGCCACTTTGAGCAGCTTGAAGGCCTGAGGGTTCAGTTGCCTGGTGTCCTCAATATGGGGTCCCCGACACAGATCGGTGAACTCACCCTGCGTATAGATAGACAACACCTCGCCCTCGGGCATATCCTCGACAAGCTCCAGCTTGTAGGGCTGGTCGGCGAAAAGCTCCTCCGCCTCTTCAGTGGAGACCTCCTGCCGCTGAAAGGGACAGCCCGCCTCGATGATCTTCCTCATCTCGGCCTCGATGGTTTCCAGGTCTTCCGGCGTCAAAGAACGAGGTAGGTCGAAATCATAGTAGAAGCCATCCTCTATAGACGGGCCGATGGCAAACTTGGCATCCGGGAAGGCCCGCATCACCGCTTCTGCCATGATATGGGCGGTAGAATGTCGCAGTTTCTCCAATTGTTCGTCTGACATGTTCACTTCTCCTTTTTGACAACCAGGCAATCGTCTCTCCGGGGCCGCTCCGGTGAGTCCTCCCCTACCTAGGGTCCTGTGCCGTCGCCCTCCAGTGCCTTGACCGCCGGCCCATTTCTGACAGCCTTCGCCTGTGCAAACCGCGTCAGGGCGACACCCATGAGGATCACCCCCGCCCCCAGAGCCTGCAAGGAAGTGAGCCTTTCCCCCAAGGTGGCAAGAGCTATCAGTATGGCTACAGGAGGTATCAGGTTGTTGTAGATCACCGTCCTGCTGGCCCCGACCTCGCCTATGCTCTTGAACCAGATGACGTAGGCCAGGGCGGCGGCCGGCAACGCGCTAAAGGCAAGAGCCAGCCACGTTCCCCGAGAAAAGTGAGTCCACTGCTGCGCCGCCATCTCCGGCACCGAAACACCCACCAGGAAGACACTCCCGCAGAGCATCGATATGGCCATCATGCGCAGAGCCGAATACCTCGCCAGCAGCCGCTTGGACAGCACTGCGCTCGCCCCCGACAACGCGGCAGCGACGAGGGTCAGGGCGTCTCCCCGCAAGCTCTCCCAGCCCAACTGGAAGCCGTCGCCGCCGCCTTTGATCGTCAAGGCCACTCCCACGAAAGATAGAAGCAGCCCAACAACCTGCAAAGGTACGATCCTCTCCTGGCCCGACGTCGCTGCGAACATAGCAGTCCAGGCCGGGATGGTCGCCAACATCAAAGAGGAGTTGGAGGCGGTGGTGTATTGCAGCCCGACGGTGAAAAACACCTGATAGACTCCTACAGCCGTCAGGCCCACCAGGATGACCCTCACCCAGTCCTCCCTCCTGATCACGGGTTTGCCCTCCGACACCCACACCCAGACCAGCAACATGATCGAGGCACTGACGAAACGGATAGTCGCAAAGGACAAGGGTCCCATTTCACGCAGAGCATACTTCACCACGCTGAAGCTAGCCCCCCAGATCAACACCACACAGAGCACCAGCAAGTCGGTGCGCCTCAAGCTGATTCTCATCCCCAATCCTCGGCCATACAAACGACAACCTCTCGCCATCTGGGGCGAGAGGTTTCCCGCGGTTCCACCCACTTTCGGCGACTACTAAGGGCCGCCCTCTGCCTGCTAACGGAGGCCACCGTGACCCCATACTTGGGAGAACGCCCTTTCCGGGGCCAGGCTCCCGGGCGGTTTTCCCTGAGGTCTTTCCCGGAGGGGCTTCCAGTCACAGGCCCCCCCTCCCTGTCGGCGATCTCCTCAGCTACTCGTCCCGTTCTTCGCCTTTGCTTCTATTGTGACCAGCGCCACACTGCCGGCCCTGTTGAGTGGGCGGTATAGGACTTGAACCTACGACCTCTACGATGTCAACGTAGCGCTCTAGCCAGCTGAGCTAACCGCCCATCTGCAATCTATTATAGCACCGAGGCAACCCACTGACAAGTATGAACAGCTTGAGAGGATCCCTTCCATAGCCGACGGCACGAGGACTTGACACCACAACAACGGCAGGCGATAATCTGGCCAATTCGGTCCCGGCTCGCTTCACCTGCGCGCCCACCATCAGAAACATCTCGGAGGTCAGCAAATGAAGCCGCTAGTCAGTGGCGACACCTTCCCCGCCACCCAACAGTACACCTATCTGAATGCAGCGTCCGTCGCCCCCATGTCCAAGATGGCCGCCAAAGCGACTCTCGACTGGCAGGAAGATCTGGCTTTGCGGGGCACAGTCCATTTCGACGAGGAAGCGGAGAGCCGGGTCTTCGACTCCCTGCGTGAGGTGGGAGCCAGAGTGCTGGGCGCCCAGCCAGACGAGATCGCTGGCGCCTCCAACGCCTCAGAATCGCTGTGTTCCATAGCCTGGGCCCTCAGCCCTGGTCCGCAGGATAATGTGGTCAGCTGCCGCATCGAATTCCCCAGCGTCGTCTACCCCTGGCTGAGGGTTGCCCGCACCACCGGATGCGAGGTTCGGCTCACCCAGGACGAGAACCACATCATCGATCCCGAGGAAGTGACCAGCCTGATCGATGACCGGACTACGGCCGTTTGCATCAGCCACGTGCAGTACTCCACCGGCCAAAGACTCGACTTGAAGGCCCTGGCCAGGGCAGCACATGAACACGACGCGCTGCTCATCGTCGATGCTACCCAGTCCGCCGGGGCTGTGCCCATCGACGTGCTGGCGGACGACGTGGACGTACTGGTGACATCCGGTTACAAATGGCTCTGCGGGCCCTTCGGCGCCGCCATGATGTTCGTCCGTCGCTCTCTGCACGACCGCATCGAGCCCGGCCTGGTGGGCTGGCGGAGTACTTCCGAGGTCTTCGACTTTCAGGCAGACAAGATAGCCTGGGCACCCAGTGCCAGTCGCTTTGAATTCGGCACCATGGCCTACGGATGCGCCATCGGCTTGGCCACGGCCGTCGAGCATCTCCTCGAGATCGGGATAGATACCATCCATCGCTACAACCTGGAACTCGCTGCCAGACTCGCCACCGGCCTTGCCGACCTGGGAGCTGACTTCGTCACGCCCGGCGCGGACAAGCTGCGATCATCGATAGTCACCGTCCGCTTCCCGGGGCATGACCAGGCCAGAGTAGCGCGACGCCTCAACGAGGAAGGCGTGGTGGTCTCTCCCCGCATCGGCGCAGTCCGTTTTGCGCCGCACCTGTACAACACGGCCGCCGACATCGAGCGCGCCCTGGACATGCTGAAAGGCGTACTGACGGAGAGCTGACGCTGGCCGCGTGCCATCCCGCGGAAAGGGACTCCCTCTCCAAGACACGGCGGCAGTTTCGACGAGCGCGGGGAGGACACGTAATGTGGACTAGTCCCGGCGGTCGCCCTTAGACGCACGCGTTTTGCACGCTGGCTGACTGAAAGCGGCGCCATACATTCTGATTGCAGCGGGAGGAGATGGTAGTATGCTGGTCGTAAACGAGAAGGACCTCCGGTCCTCCATTAGCCTCGGAGAGGCGATAAAGGCCATCGAGGACGGCTTCACGCGCCTGGCCAACGGAGAGGTCAACCTGCCTCCGGTGATGAGCCTGGAGCTGCCTGAGGCGAAAGGAGAGATGCACATCAAAGGAGCACACATCGCCGGGGATGAGAGCTTCGTGATCAAACTGGCGACGGGATTCTACGACAACCCG
>DATEXS010000385.1:0-3461 GCA_035256725.1 Anaerolineae bacterium | reverse complement strand
GTGACATCACCGTCGCAGAGGGAACTGGTCAGGAAGTTCGCCCCCGGCATCTTCGCCATGCCTGCCGCCTTCATCGTCATCTGCGCCGAGATGGAGCCGGATGCCAACGATTGGAAGCAGAGACTGTACCTGGCCGACTGTTCGATAGCGTCGCAGAACATCATGTTGGCCGCCCACGAGATGGGTATCGGTACCTGCGTCGCCCTATCGTATGCCAAGTCTGCTATCAGTGAGATCCTGGAGTTGCCAGACAACGTAGAACCCATGTTGGTTGTCACGTTAGGTTATCCGGCGGAGGCTCCCGAGCCACCTCCCCGGTATGAGTTATCCAAAATGGCCTTCGAAGATCGATATGGACAGGAGTGGAAATCATGAGCCAGCGTATGCTAGTCTCCGAAGAGGGGCTGTATGAAGTCCTGGCCTTTCTGTTCTCTAGCGCCCACATACTGGTCAATGAACCACACCTCTACGGCACCTTTCGCCTCATCGACGGGGCCAGCAGGCTCATGGGGTTCGCCCTCGAAAGCGGGCAGTTGGAAGACGACCAGTTCTTGCGTGAGTTGAAGAACGATGTAGATGAGAAGAAGTTCCTGCTGATGACCGATGAGAAGACCTATTTCGAGCTGCTGGAGCGCGCGACCCGTGCCATGGCCAGGGAGATGAAGAAGAGGGCCAGCGCGGAGACGACTGGCCCCTGATCCCTCGCCCCCGGCACCATTGGCTGGACGCACCGATGAAGAGGAAGGAGACAAGGTCATGAGGATTGGCGTTGACGTGGGAGGCACCAACACCGATGCAGTGTTGATGGACGGTAACAGAGTCGTTGGCTGGCATAAGACGCCGACGACCCCCGATGTGACCGGTGGCATCACTTCGGCCATGAGGACTGTACTCGAGGAAACAAAGGTGCCGGCGACCCAGATCAAGGCGGTGATGATCGGCACTACGCACTTCACCAACGCCGTGGTGGAACGCAAGCGGCTCATGGAGACGGCAGCGGTCAGGCTGGGGCTTCCCGCCACGGAGTGCCTGCCTCCGATGGTGGACTGGCCGCCCGATCTGCGAGACACCATCGGCAACCATAAGTACCTCGTCCACGGTGGTCACGAGTTCGACGGGCGGGAGATTTCCCCGCTAGATGAGGACGAAGTCCGCGGAGTGGCCCGGGACATCAAGTCCAAGGGTATCAGGGCGGTAGCCATCTCCGCAGTTTTCTCCCCTGTCAACAGCAGTTTCGAGGAGCGGGCTGCCGAGATTATCCAGAACGAGATGTCAGACGTCTCTATCAGCTTATCCCACGAGATTGGCCGCATGGGCATCCTTGAGCGTGAGAACGCCGCCATCCTCAACGCCTGCCTGGGGGACCTAGCCAAAGCCATCGTGGAGTCTTTCAGGAAGGCGCTCAAAGACATGAAGATAGATGCGCCTTTCTATCTCAGCCAGAACGACGGTACCTTGATGGGCGCTGACTTCGCCGAGAAGTATCCGGTGCTCACCTTCGCCTCCGGGCCGACCAATAGCATGCGCGGAGCAGCCTTCTTGTCGGGGGCCAAGGACGCCATGGTTGTGGATCTGGGAGGTACAACGTCGGACGTGGGTATGCTGCTGCGCGGCTTCCCCCGCGAGGCGTCTGTCGCCGTCGAGATCAGCGGCGTGCGCACCAATTTCAGGATGCCCGACGTGTACTCCTTCGGACTGGGCGGCGGCAGCATCGTCTCGGACCAACCACTGAAGATCGGCCCTCAAAGCGTCGGCTACGAGCTCACTACCAAGGGTCTGGTGTTCGGTGGGTCTGTGCTCACCGCAACGGACCTCGCTGTCGCCGGCGGTCTGGCCGAGATTGGAGATCCTGCCGCGGTCAAGCACTTAGATTCTGCCTTCGTCCGCGCAGGACTGGACAAAATGCACAGTATGGTGGAGACGGCGGTCGATAGGATGAAGACCAGCGCGGAGCCGGTACCAGTGATACTGGTGGGCGGTGGGACCATTTTGGTGTCCAGGCAGATCAAGGGGGCCTTGGAGATGGTCAAGCCCGAGCACTTCCCGGTAGCTAACGCCATAGGCGCCGCCATCGCTCAGGTTGGTGGCGAGACTGATCGGGTCTTCGCCCTGGCGGAAATGGGGCGGGACGAGGCTCTGCGGCAGGCCAGGCAGGAGGCCACGGACAAGGCCATAGCTGCTGGGGCCAAGGAGGAGACGATCACGATTGTGGATGTGGAGGAAGTCCCCCTGGCGTATCTGCCCAGCAACGCCGTCAGGATCCGCGTCAAGGCAGTTGGCGACCTGGCCGTGTGACGAGACAGTTGACAGAAAGGACCAATCGAAATGAGATTGCTACACCCTGAGAACGTCGAGGACATCGCGCTCGGAGCAGCCGTTCTCGGCACTGGCGGAGGCGGAGATCCCTACATCGGCAAGCTGATGGGGATATCGGCCATAAGTGAGTTTGGCCCCGTGACCCTGCTCTCTCTAGATGAGATGGACGACGATGCCTTGATCGTGCCCACCGCGATGATGGGCGCACCCACAGTCATGCTGGAGAAGCTTCCCAAGGGTGACGAGATCATCAAGGCCTTCCATGCGCTGGAGAGCTACCTGGGAAAGAAGATCACCGCCACCATGTCCGCCGAGGCTGGAGGATTGAACTCCGTCACGCCCCTCACCGTCGCCGCGCGCTTGCGAATCCCGATGGTGGATTGCGATGGCATGGGGCGCGCGTTTCCCGAGTTGCAGATGGTAACCGCCACTCTGTACGGCGTCTCCTCCACCCCTTTCGCCATGGGAGACGAAAAGGGCAACAGCGCCATCCTCAACACCATCAACAACCGCTGGACGGAGACCTTCTCCAGGAGCATAACCGTAGACATGGGTTGCGCCGCTATGATCGCCTGCTACGCGACGACGGGGAAGGAGCTCAAGCAGTGGGCGGTGCCTGGTACGATTTCCATCGTGGAGAACATCGGACGCACGATCAGGGAGGCTCGCAGAGCCAAGGCCAACGTTGTCGAGGCCGTGAGAGATGCTGTGGGTGGCTTTGAGGTCTTCAAAGGCAAGATCGTAGACGTGCGACGACGAACCGAGAAAGGGTTCGCCAGGGGCGAGGCCGTGATCGAAGGCGTGGATGAGTACGCTTCTCAGGAGCTGGAACTCAATTTCCAGAACGAGAACCTCGTGGCCAAGGTGGATGGGGAGATCGTGGTCTCCGTGCCCGATCTGATCACGGTGTTGGACACCGAGACCGGCGAGCCCATTACCACCGAGTCCTTGCGCTACGGCTTCCGCGTCACGGTCTTGGGAATACCCTGCAACGAGAAATGGCGCACACCGGAGGGGCTTGAGCTTGTCGGCCCTCGCTACTTCGGCTACGACATAGACTGGGTGCCCGTGGAACAGAGATACGCCAAGTAGTCTGCTTGCCCGCCAGGGCTCCACCACCGTGGAAGGTGTCTGGGAGAGCTAGG
>DATEXS010000384.1:0-6721 GCA_035256725.1 Anaerolineae bacterium | reverse complement strand
ACGAGGACGGCTCTGGCGAGGAGATAATCAAGGGCGCGGAGTATACGATCTTCTAGGGTGCCAAGCGTCGAGACGAGCACCGCCAAAGGGCCATCCCCGCACCGACAACCGGGGCCCCCACAGATGCGGCCATGGCGGCCGCAATGCTGACTTTCGGAAGAAACGATGATTGGCAGAGACAGGGTTCTTGCCACCCTGGCCCATCAGGAGCCGGATCACGTTCCCTTGGACATTGGCGGCTCGGACGTCACCGGTATTCACCGAGACGCCTACCGGAGCCTGGCGCGATTTCTCGGACTCCCCGAGGACGTGCCCCTCTATCACAGGATCCAACAGCTAGCCCTGCCCAGCGAGGAGATGCTGCAACGGCTTCAGGTCGACGTCCGTCCGCTGGTCGCCCAACCCTCTGACAGTTGGGAATTGGTGGTGAAAGACACGGGGACTCACCATGCGTTTACCGATGAGTGGGGCGTTGAATGGGCCATGCCCAAGGCCGGAGGGCTCTACTTCGACATGGTAGTGCATCCCCTAGGAGAGGTGTCGGGGGCTGCTGAGCTGGCCGACTGGAAGTGGCCGGACGGAGCGAACAAGGCGCGCTTTCAGGGCTTGAGGCACCAGGCAGAGCTCCTGGCCGCAAGTGGCCTGGCCATCACTCTCGCCCCCGCCTATGGAGGCATCCTTGAGTCTGCCGCCTGGCTACGCGGTTACGAGAACTTCTACATGGACCTGATCCGCAATCCCGCACTGATGGAGGCGATCCTGGATGCGACGCTTCGCTTCCATCTTGACTTCTGGGCTGCAGCGCTGGAAGAGGTGGGGGATCTCTTGGACGTTGCAGTCGAATACGATGACCTCGGATGGCAGTCGGGGCTATTGATGTCGAAGGAGATGTATCGGCGCTACGTGAAACCGCGGCACAAGGAACTGTTCAGCTTCATCAAGGCCCACTCGCGGGCCGCTGTCTTCTTGCATAGCTGTGGAGCCGTGTACGACCTGATCCCCGACTTCATCGAGTCTGGGGTGGACATCCTCAACCCCGTGCAAGTGAGTGCAGCTCGTATGGACAACACACGGAGACTGAAAGACGAATTCGGGGACCGCCTGGTCTTCTGGGGCGGTGGCGTGGACACTCAGGCCGTCTTGCCTAGGGGAACGCCAGCGGAGGTGAAAAAGGAGGTCAAGCGACGGATTGGCGATTTGGCCCCGGGCGGTGGCTTCGTCTTTGCAGCGGTGCACAACATCCAGCCGGACGTCCCCCCCGAGAACATCATGGCCCTGTGGGAAGCCTGGCAGGAGTACGGTTCATACCGATAGCAGGTTCAGTGAGCAACTCCCGGTTTGCGACTTGATGCGCCGTAGGGTAGCCGGCATCTGCCCGGATCTACGGACAGCACTGGCGTGACTTGCGGATCCTTCCGCTGGGTGAGCCAGCAGGGCCGATCTTCTCAGGTGGAAAGGGGAAGACTGTGAGGATAAGAGTAGTCGCGCCTGTCGTTGCCACCCCCCTAGTTCCGGCGGTCTTTGAGCAGTATCGTGCTGCGGCGCGTCCAGATACGGAGATGAGCCTGGCCACGCTGGACAAGGGTCCTCCTTCCATCGAATCTAGATACGATGAGGCTCTGGCTGTGCCCGATGTGATCGCCAAGGTGGTGCGAGCTGAGTTGGAGGGCATGGATGCGGCGATCATAGACTGCATGGGAGATCCAGGACTGGAAGCGGCTCGCGAGAAGGTGTCCATCCCGGTGATTGGACCGGCCGAGACTTCCATGCACGTCGCGGCCATGCTAGCACACCGGTTCTCGGTGATCACCGTTCTGGACACCCTGGTCCCCGCCTTCGATCATCATGCGCTGAAGGCAGGGTTGACCAATGGAATGGTGTCGGTGAGAACGGTGGGCATCCCGGTTCTTGAGCTAAACGATCACTCCAGGCTGCTCGAAGCCCTGGTGGAGCAATCGATCAGAGCGGTCGAGGACGACGGAGCCCATCTGCTCATCCTGGGTTGCACGGGGATGGCTGGCCTGGTGCCAGGTCTGCTAGCGGGGCTCGAGCGGAAGGGCATCGCTGATGTGCCGGTCATCGACCCAACGGTGCTCGCCGTCAAGGTGGCCGAGGCGCTGGTGGATCTGCGGCTTTCCCACAGCAAGCGCACCTATCCTTGCCCTCCTGAGAAGAGGATAGTGGGCTACTAAGCTACGGCCACTACGGAGGGAGGCGGTACCTCCACTGGTTCATAGCTTTCGCTGTCCCATCCGGTCAACTCCCCTCCGATGTTCGCGGCTGGACTTGACAAACCTCATGACCTGCCATATAATGTTGTCTGGTGAAAATGGTTTTCATGTAGCGATAATGGAGTTGCGTCTCCCGCGGAGCGCTGCGGCCGCAAAAGGAGAGCCATGAGCACCTACGCCTTCGCACCCGACGATGTCGCTCCACTCTTGGAAGGGTTGGCCATCCTTGGCACGGGCGGTGGCGGGTCCCCATCGTGGGGGCAGGCTATCCTCGAACACGATTTCTCCATGGGGCGCACCCCCAGCATCATCCCCCTGCAAGACATCGACAACGATGCCACCGTGGTTAGCGGCGGCATGATGGGGTCTGTTAAGGTCCTGGAGGACATGGGCATCGCAGCGGTGATGGACCATTGGGAGCAGCGCTTCGAGTTGCTGGAAGTGACCCGCGTGATGGAGCGTATCCTGGGCAGGAGCATCGACCATGTGGTTCCCTTCGAGGTGGGTGGCCTCAATACCCCTGTGATTCTGTCCCTTGGAGCTCGCATGGGCATTTCCGTCATAGATGGCGACGCGCTAGGCCGTTCGGCCCCTGAGACCCAGATGACCAGCTTCATTGGCCACGGCGTCTCCCTGACGCCGATGCCCCTCATCGATTATGAAGGCAACGTGGTGATAGTCCAGGAAGCGACTGAACCAACATACGCGGATGAGCTCGGCCGCTGGGTGGTGACCCACGGCGGTGGAATGGGCGCCAACAACCACTACCCCATGAGTGGGCGCCAGGCCAAGGAAGCGATTGTGCCCGACACAATCTCCAAGGCGCTCGAACTCGGGCGGGCGGTGCTGCGCGCACGCCAGAACGGAGAGGACCCCGTCGCCACCGCCACCGAGGTTCTCGGTGGCGTGCCTCTCATCACTGGCTTTGTAGACCACCTCCAGGAAGAGCAGAAAATGGGCTTCTACTACACGGTGGCCGACATCCGTGGAACGGGACCTGATGACGGACGCGCTGCCCGATTGGTGATCAAGAACGAAACCATGCTTCTCTCCATAGAGGGATCGATCAGGGCCATTTTCCCTGACCTGGTGTGTTTGTTGGAGCCGGGCACCGGGCGAGGGATCATGAGCACCGAGTTGGCGGAAGGCGTCTCGCTGAGCCTCGTTGGGGCTCGTTGCCATGAGCGTCTCCGTGAAGCCCTCCGATCCGACGTCGGTGCCCTTGCCTTCAGCCCCGCCCGCTATGGATATCCAGACCTGGAGTATCAGCCCATGGAAGAGTTAGTGGAGGGATTCAGATAACGGCACACAGGGCGTCCGCCAACTCAGAACAGTATCGTGTTCGGGCCGTGGAGCGTGCGCTGGATCTTCTGGCCACCTTCTCCACCACCGAGCCGGAGCTGACGCTGGCCGAGCTGAGTTCCAGGCTCAATCTGAGCGCCAGCACAACCTATCGCCTGTTGGTGACTCTCGAGAATCGCAGATATGTGGAGCACAACCATCAAAACGGCGGCTACACCCTGGGGGTTGCTTGCCTGGACCTGGGCACCGTTTTCCTGGTGCAGCTCGACTTGAGAGAACGAGTTGTGCCCGTGTTGGAGGCATTGCGCGACCAATGCCGAGAAACTGTCCACCTGGGCATCTTGGACCACAAGGCGATGGAAGTGATCTATGTACAAAAACTGGATGCGTTGTTGCCCATAGGGATGATGGGATCGAAGGTAGGTGGGCGGGTGCGTGCAGATTGCACTGGTCTGGGCAGGTGCATGTTGGCGCACATGCCACTGGAGGCCGTGCGCGAGTTCTACACCGCCAAGGGGCTTTCGGCCAGAACGCCAAACACTATCACCGATGTTGACAGGCTCATGCAAGTGCTGATCGACATCAAGCGTCAGGGCTACGCCATTGACTGTGTCGAGCATGAGTTGGGAGTGAAGTGTGTGGCCGCGCCCGTATGGAACCACCGCGAGGCAGTCGTCGGTGCCATTAGCGTGAGCGGCCCAGAACAGCGCATGGATCACCTCATCGCGGAGAGCAATCTGGTTGAGAAGCTCCGGGCTACTGCGCATGAAGCTTCTGTGCGCATGGGGTACCCTGGAGGAGCTTCGGTGAGGCCGTAGCCAACAAACCCTGGTCGGCCCTTAGCGCAGGCGTAAGGGGGAATAACCACTCGCTGATGTCGAAGGACCATACTCTGCGGCGGATACTGGACAGCAGAATAATAGCTGTGGTCAGGCTGGACACCTCGGAGCAGTTGCTGCAGGTTGCCCATGCGATCAGAGCAGGAGGAGTAGAGGTCATAGAGTTCACGATGACTACTCCCGATGCTTTGTCGATGATTGAAGAAACGGGCCGTACTCTCGGCGATGATGTGCTCTTGGGGGCGGGTACCGTGCTCGATGCCGAGACGGCAAGGCTGGCCATCCTGGCCGGGGCCAGGTTCCTGGTATCGCCAACTTTGAGCAGGGAGACCATAGAGACGTGCCATCGTTATGGCGCAGTCTCTATCCCAGGGGCCTTCACTCCCACAGAGATACTCACTGCGTGGCAGTGGGGCGCCGATCTTGTCAAGGTCTTTCCGGCCAGGCTCGGTGGACCCAAGTACATAAGCGACCTCCTGGCTCCTTTGCCCCAGGTCCGCCTAGTGGCCACCGGCGGCGTCAGCCCTGCCAACGCGGCTGATTTCATCCGTGCCGGAGCTGTAGCGGTGGCCGTGGGTGACGCCCTGGTGAGCAGACGGGCGGTGGCCGAGGGCAAGTTCGACCTGCTAACTGAGCAAGCGAGCCAATTGATGTCCGCGGTACATGCCGTTCAGCCCGACGTGGCGATCAAGCGCACTGGTCAGGGAGCGGTGTAACACACCCCAACCCGCCAGGAGACATGGAGCTGACTGCGCGAGCATAATACAATCTGGGAGGGAAGATCCTTGTGGACACAGTCAGGCTATTGGGAATCTGCGGTAGCCCTCGTAAGACCGGCAACAGTCGTTTTTTGTTGGACCGTGCTGTGGCGGCGGCCAAAGAGACCGCTCCGGAGGCAGTAGAAACTGAACTGTACTCCTTCGCTGGAAAGGAGATCGCGCCGTGTATCTCTTGCTTTCGGTGCATGGAGGCTGGCGACTGCACGATAGAGGATGACTTCCAGGAGTTGCGCGACAAATGGGTGGCGGCAGATGCCGTCATCTACTCGGTTCCAGTCTACCACATGGGTATTCCAGGCCAGCTAAAGTGCTTCATAGATAGACTGGGGAACTCCCTCCTCTCCTTCTATGGGGGTGTTCTGTCCAGGAATCTCAAGACCGTGGGCGTGGTGGTACAGGGCAGTCACATCTTCGCCGGCCAGGAGCAGGTGATGACCACGTTGCTCAACCATGCCGTGCTCATGAGTTGCGTCCCCGTTGCGGGGGACTTATGGCAGTCCTACCTCGGGGCGGCCGGCTGGACGCGCGACCAATCGAACAAGGATAGCCTACGCCGTCTATATGATGAGGGAGAAGCGGATGCAGAGATCGCGGTAATCGCAGCAGATGGCTTGGGCAAGCGAGTTGTGCAGATGGCATTGGTGATCAAGAGCGGTGGACTCATCCATCGTGAGATGCTGGAAGAGGACGGCTCGTACACCGTTTTTCTCAGCCGCCTGGCTTCCGGAGAGTGAATTCGGGGATAGGAGGGATGATGGACACACTGAACATCGACGCGGAGAAGTGTACAACTTGCATGGCTTGTGAACTGGCGTGCTCGTTCGCTCACGAAGGGGCGTTCGTGCCCACGCTCTCGCGCATCCGCGTCGTGCGCTTCATGGGCGAGGGCCTGAGCGTTCCTATCGTGTGTGTTAATTGTGCCCGACCTGCCTGTGTCGAGGTGTGTCCCTCCGGGGCGGCCTACATCGACAGAACTGTTCCCGTGGTGAGGGTCAACGAAGAGGATTGCATCGGGTGTGGGGAATGCGTCAAGGCTTGCCCCTTCGGCGCAGCGGACTTCAACAAGGAGAAGGAAGTCGCCCTCATTTGCGATCTCTGTGACGGGGACCCGGTTTGCGTTGAACACTGCATCTATGGAGCTTTGACCTTCGAGCCGGTGCAGAGCCTTGCCCAACGAAAGCGTCGCGTCACGGCCGAGGCTTACGCACAGAGAGACAAGGTTTCTTGAGAGGAGAGCCATGATCAGAGACATCGGCGCGCAGAGGATACTGAATGTGGACCTGAGCTCCGGCCGGACCTGGCTGGAGGAAGTGGACCGTGAGGACCTGTTGCACTTCCTGGGTGGGAGGGGCATCAACGCCAAGCTACTATACGAGCGCGTCCCTAAAGGAATCGACCCTCTGGGTCCCGACAACGTGCTCATCTTTGGGCCGGGTACCCTGACCGGGACCAGTGCTCCTTCGTCCGGTCGTACGTCGGTAACGTGCAAAGGTCCTGCGACGGGGTTATACCTGAAGGTCAGCGTCGGCGGGCACCTTGGTGCGGAGCTCAAGTACGCTGGCTACGACTA